>CAYZGY010001104.1:0-2581 GCA_964478085.1 uncultured Planctomycetia bacterium | reverse complement strand
CGATGCTCAGGTGCGCGTGCGACTCGATGAGCCCGGGCATCAGCGTCGCGCCGTCTCCGTCGATCACGTCGGCTCCGGCGAAATCCTCCGCAGCGATGGTGGCGGGGGATCGCGCAACCCGGGTGATCCGCTGGCCGTCTACGAGAACAGAGCCCGTGAACGGCTCGTCGCCCGTGCAGTCGAGAATGCGAACATTCGTGAAGAGAGTCTTCGCCATGACCGATTTGCTCCTTCGGGGACCGCGTATCGTACACCGAGAAGCGGCCTCATGACGTCACTCTCTGCTCGAACCGGGAGATCGCGATTTGTAGTTCGGTCCGGCGCAGATCGAGCGTATCGTAGTGTGAGGGTCTCGAGTCCTCGGTCAGCCTTTGCCGTCAACCGATTCGATCGCCGGAGATTTCTCGTTGCTCCGCGCCCGTCTCTTCGCTTCCTCCTTTGTCGTTTGCGTCCTGCTTGCCGGATCGGCGCTGCGCGCTGACGTCGTCATCTCCGAGTTCCTCGCGAGCAACTCCTTCGACCGACTCGACGAGGACGGTGATTCGTCCGATTGGATCGAGATCCACAACGAGCATCCTTTCGCCGTCGACCTCGAAGGGTGGTGTCTGACCGACGATGTCGCGCGACCGAGCCAATGGTGCTTTCCGAGCTTCCTGCTCGACCCCGGCGCCTATCTCGTCGTCTTCGCGTCGGGGAAGGACCGGACGAATCCGGACAATCCGTTCCACACGAACTTCGAGCTCGACGCCGGGGGAGAATACCTCGGTCTCCTTCGACCGGACGGAACGGTCGCGACCGAATTCGCGCCCGAGTTTCCATCGCAGCGGCGGGACATCTCTTACGGTCTCGGCGAGCGCGTCGACGGCGACCCGCTCGTCGGCGCGAATCACGCGGCGCGTGTCTTCGTCCCGGCGAACGATGCGCTCGGCTCGACGTGGACGGGCGATCCGCGCTCCGAGCCCTTCGACGACTCCGACGAGGCGGGCTGGCGCGCGGCAAATATCGGCGTCGGTTACGCGAGCGATCCGGGGCCCGATCTTCCCGATCCGCTCGCCTACTGGACCTTCGACGGCACGGTCGACGATCTCTCCGGCAACGGGCACGCCGCCGATTTGCGTGGTGCGGTCTACGACAATCTGGTGCCGCCCGTCATCGCGGGGGGGCAGTCGCTCCGGTTCAGTGGCTCCGCCGACTATGTCAGCGTCGTCATCGACGTCTCCGAAGGAAACTACACGAGCGCGTTTTGGTTCCGCGCCGACACATCGTCTCGCGGTCTCTTCTGCGTCGTCGACAACGATCTCGGCGGCGGCGGACACGACCGGCACCTCTACCTCAACGGTACGAACCTCGCGAGTCGAGTCTGGAACAACGAGACCATCACGAGCCAGGGACGAGACTACGTCGACGGAGACTGGCACCACGTCGCGCACGTCGTCGGACCTGCTGTCGGTGGGCAGCGCATCTACGTCGACGGGCAGCTCGTCGCGACGGGGGCGAAAGCCGGCTCCGACTTCGACTGGCAGAAGCGCGTCAACATCGGATTTTCGAACGACGCCGGGAGCGACTTCTTCGACGGACTCATCGACGACGTCGCGATTTGGAGCGAGGCCCTGTCGCCGGAGCAGGTCGTCGCGCTCGCTGCCGGCGCGTCTCCGCTACGTGGTTCGGGCGTCGGTCCCTTCGTCGAGACGGATCTCGCGAACTCGCTTCGCGGCGTGAGCTCCTCGCTCTACGTGCGCATTCCGTTTTCGATGGATCTGCCGCTCGACGCGGAGTCGCTCCGCCTGCGCGTTCGGTACGACGACGGTTACGCGGCGTTTCTCAACGGAGTCGAGCTCGTTCGTCGGAACGCTCCCGATCCTCTCCGCTGGGACAGCCACGCTCTGGTCGATCGCCCCCTGACGTCGGCGGTTCGCAACGAGGACATCGACGTCAGCTCCGGTGTCGAGCATCTGCGCGCGGGCACGAACGTGCTCGCCTTGCACGCGCTCAACGATCGAGCCGGCAGCGAGGACTTTCTCCTCGCGCCGCAGCTCCTGCGCGTCGAGCGAGTCGGCGCGCGTTTCTTTCAGAACCCGACGGCGGGCGAGCCGAACGACGCGGAGGGTGTCTCGGGGTTCGTCAGGGACACGCGCTTCTCCGTCGATCGAGGCATCTACTCCGATCCGGTCGATGTCGTGATCGAATCCGACACCGAGGACGCGGTGATCCGCTACACGCTCGACGGTTCGGAGCCTTCGGCGACATCGGGTCTCGTCTACAGCGACCCGATCCGGATTTCGCGGACGACGGTGCTCCGCGCCGCCGCATACAAGAGCGGTCTCGGCGCGACGAATGTCGATACGCACACCTACATCTTTCCCGACGACGTCGTCGATCAGGGCGTCATGCTGCCCGACATCACGAGTCACGGAGTCTACGGTCCGCAGATCGCTCCAGCGCTCGCGAAGATTCCGTCGGTCTCGATCGTCACGCGGCTTTCGATCAACACGGGGTCCGAGGTCGAGGCCTCGGTCGAGCTCATCCTCCCGGACGGGAGCGAGGGATTCCAGGAGCACGCGGGAATCAAGAAGGTCGGCGG
>CAYZGY010001103.1:0-2585 GCA_964478085.1 uncultured Planctomycetia bacterium | reverse complement strand
GGGCTGGTAGCGTCGAGTTCCTGGTAGATCGATTCCGTGTACTGGACGGTCGGATCAGGTTTCAGTCAAGCGGCCCGATACGACGACGCGTGGTACCCGGAGACCGACGGCGGCACGCCGGGAGTGGTCGAGTAGGCGCACAGAGCCGAAATCGATCACGTTTCCGGTGACTCAATCCGACTCGCCGGCCTCGCGCAGCACCTCGCGACGCGCATCGAGGAGCCCGACGAGCAGATCGTTGAAGAACTCGTTCGTCCCGGTCTCGATGCGCTTCTCGACCGACGCGCGTGGAAAGCACAGAAAATCGTCGAGGTTCGGATCGCTCGCGACGCACTCTGTGCCGTACACGTCCGTGAGCGTCTCCCAGACGAACCCGTGCTGCTCGACGAGCAGCTCTCCGAACGTGGCGCCGAGAGCGTTCGCGATGAGTTCCGGCGGCTCCTTGCTTCCGGATTCGGCCATCCAGCGTCGAAAGATGCGATCGAGCTCCGGCGGCGTCCTTGCGAACTTGCTCCTTCGCCTGCGGACCTACGACACCACGCTTGTAGAACGAGAGGCTCGAGCAGCGGAGCGAGATGCTCTCGGGCCCCGAAGGAAAGGCGAGCAGGGTCGATTCGGTCTCGAGCTCGACGTGGAACGACTCGGGTAGCGAGATCTTGCCCACCTCGCCCGGAAGGTCGAGGTGACCAGCGAGCGAGCGGACGGCACGCGAACTCTCCAATTGATGCGTGGCACGACGTTCCATTGGCGACCGAGAGTCTTCGGCAACACGGCGATCGAGATCGTCGCTGTCGATGCCGATCTCAATCGCTCCGAACCCGTGCGTCTTCTGGCAGCACATCGAGGAGCTCCTCGCGGAGCACTCGATCGCGGATTTCTCGCACAGCCTCAGCCCCGACTGCACCGAGAAGCTCTATCCGGGCTTGGGAGCCGCCGAGGACCCGTCCGACGGCAACGACGACTGAGTCGGCGTCTATCTCTCAGTCCGACGTCTCGAGCAGCCGCAGCCTCGTCTTTCCGAGCCCCTAGAGGAGGCGCGGCGAATCTTCGAGCGCGCCCGGGAGATCTTCGAGGCGCACGGCGATCGTGAGGGACACGCCCATCGCCCTCAACAACCTCGGACACGCCCGCTATCTTCTCGGGGACCTGTCCGCCGCGTTCCGACTCTACGCCGAGAGCGGGCAACTCGTTCCGGATCACCACGCGCTCCACGGAACACTCGACCTCGGTCGGGCTCGCCTCGCGCTCGAGCTTCTCGCGGAGATTCGAGAAGACTCTGGCGACCGGGACGAGGCGTCCCGAGTTCGTGAAGTTCTTCGACGGGCCCGCGAGGACCGAGACCTCGTCCTCGAGCTCGCCACGGACGAAGTCCGACGGATTCGTAGGCTACGAGAGAACGACGGCGTTTAGACGACGTCTCCACCACCCTCGTTTCCGACGCGCTCGTCCCCCAGCGCCTCGCGCATCTCGTTGAGCTCGCCCCGCAGCTGGTTGCCGAAGATCTCGACGTCCGTCGTGTGCATGATCAGGTTCGCTCCGCCTGACCGCGACCACTCGAGCTCCTTCTCGATGCTCAGCCAAAAGTGGATCCCCGCGCCGACGTCGTGCTCGCGCGCCTTGCGAAAGATCGTCCGCACGGCCTCATCGAATCGCGGGTGGTCGTACTGCTCCGGAATTCCGAGACTGCACGAAAGATCATGCGGGCCGATGAGAACGGAGTCGATCGCGCCCACGGACAAGATCTCGTCGAGGTTCTCGATCGCCGGGACGCTCTCGATATTCGCGATGAACAACGTGTCGGCGTTGCGCTCCTCGAGGTACTCGCGGAGCTCGGGCTCGAGGGAGTCCAGGTTCGCGATGGCCTCCTCGACGCGCCTTCCCTTGAGGGGGCGATATCGCGCGACCGCCTGAAGCTCGCGCACCTGATCCGCGGACTCGAGGTACGGCGAGATGAATCCGCAGGCGCCCCCGTCGAGAACCTTCGAGGCCTCGAAGGGATCCGGACTCGGGATACGGACGACCGGAGGCACCCCCTCCGCGGCGTAGAGTCGGCACATCCAAGAGAGCGTCTCTCGCCCGAGAGGCGTGTGCTCGGAATCGATGAAGACAAAGTCGACGCCCGCGCCAGCGACCCGTTTGGGCCAGGCCGGAGAGACGGCGATCACGCAGGAAGAATACACGCGCTGCCCACTGCGCAGCGCACGACGAATCTCGCGTCCGGTCATGTTTCTCTCGAGTCGAGAAGGATCGCTAATCGGGAACGCAGATCGTCTCACATCCCGGCAGTCGAACGCAATCCGTTCCGAGCGCAGGAGTCGCCCCACCCGTGAAGAGATACGACGCGAGAGAGATCACGTCCGAGATGTTCGGCGCGCCGTCACCGTTGATGTCGAGAAGCAGCTGCGTCGAGGCTGCACCTTCGGGCGTGGCGTCACAACGTGGTCGACCCGAGAGCCCCCCGAAGAGCAGGCGTGCGAGCGTCACGACGTCCGAAAGATCGACCCGTCCGTCCTGGCTGAGATCACCCGGGAGTTGCTCGCCTCCGACCTCGTCCTCCTCATCGTCGTCCCGACCCGCCGACCCAC
>CAYZGY010001102.1:0-2587 GCA_964478085.1 uncultured Planctomycetia bacterium | reverse complement strand
GAACGCTCGTCCCGATGAATCCCTCGGCGGACACCTCGACCTTGTAGCGACCGGGCTCGAGCTCGTCCATCTCGAAGCGCCCCTCAGGATCGTCGAAGGAGCGACCGCGACGTCCGCCGTCGCGTCCGCCACGGCCACCTCGCCCTCGATCGCCTCGACCCCGTCCGCGGTCCTCTGATCCGCGGCCCTCTGATCCGCGGCCCTCTGATCCGCGGCCCTCTGATCCGCGGTCCTCTGCATCGCCGCCCGACTCGGCCGCGTCATCCGGCTCGTCGTCTCGCTCGACGCGTACGCGGAATCGCTCGATCGGCATGTTCGTCTCGAGCGCGAAGACCTGCCCCGCGATGGCACCGAGAGGCTCGAGTCGCAAGTCCATCTGGCGATCAGGCTTGATGCCCTCGAGGCGCAAATCTCGGTATCCGTCCGCGGAGACACGAAGACTGTACGGAACCGGCGAGAGGCGACCGAGACGATACGAGCCGTCGTCTTCCGATCGGTCCTCGGCTCGGTCCCGATCGTCACCTCGACCACGGAACCCGCCTTCGCTGCGAAGCGCGAGCGGATCGCGAGATTCACGCGTCACACGAACGCGAGCACGGCGGATGGGATTGCCCTCGAGATCGAGCACTCGCCCCGCGATGAATCGTTCCGCGAGAAGCTGTGCGGCGAGAGGAACGGTTCGGTCATCGACCGCGGTGACCTCGAAGTAGCTCGTCTGGTGCTCGCGCGCCTCGACGCTGACCCGGTAAAGTCCGGGCTCCATACCGGCGAAGACGGCTCGACCGCCGGGCCCGCTGCGCTTCGAGCCCCGGCGGTTCGCCGTGCGCTCGCGCTCGTTCATACGCTCGATCATGCGCTCGGGGTTCCAGTCCGCGCGACCTCCTTCACGCCGACGCTCTCCGTCGCTGGCCGCTTCAGGAGCAGGTGGAGTGTAGAGCTCGAGACGCACCGAAGCCTGAGCGAGGGGAGCTCCATCGGCATTCCAGACGTGCACCTCGATGCGTGCGCCCGAGCTGACGACGAGCTTGAGGTCGTCGACCTCTTCTCCTCGGTCGACTTCGACGCCCTCGACAAACAGTCGCTCGTAGTCGGGATGGTCGACCGTGACGTTGTAGAGCTCACCACCCGTGACGTCCGTAATCTTGAAGAGCCCCTCGACGTTTGTCGTCCCGGATGCAGAGCGGCGAGCCATCTCACGAAAGGCCTCGCGGAAGTCGAAGTCTTCCCCGTCGGAGCTCGCGGAGACTGCCAGAGCGAGCCCGACGCGAGCTCGCGCGACCGGCTTGCCGCTTCCGTCGACGACTCGGCCCGAGAGCGCAGCGGCAGGCTCGAGCATGAACTCCTTCTGCGGCTTGCTCGAGTCGATGTCCTCGTAGTAGCTACGCGTGTAACCGGCGGCCGAGATGCGGATCTCCTCGATCTCGGGATCGACGAAGCCGCGAACCTCGAATCGCCCCTTCTCATCCGTGCGTACCATTCGGCGGTTGGAACCCGAGAACTCGACGCGAAGCTCCGCTTTCGGGACCGGCTTTCCTCCGCGCGCGGACACGACGCGGGCCTCCATCGAGAGACCGTCCTCGAGCGTGATATCGAGCTCGCGCTTCTGCTCGACGACGAGCTTGTCCTCACGAAAGACAGGGTGCAGCTCGGACTCGACGCTGAGCGCGTACTCTCCGGGGGGAAGCGAGTCGATCGAGAATCGCCCCTGTCGATCGGTCTCGGCGGCTGCACGCATTCCGAACATCGAGAGAGGCTCGACGGGTCGAGCTTCCTGCTCTTCCTCTCGGCCCTCGTCCTCGTCGCGCCCACCACGGCCCCCGCGTCCGCCGCGCCCGAAACCGCCGCGCCCGAAACCGCCGCGACCGAAACCGCCGCGACCGAAACCACCGCGACCGAAACCGCCGCGACCGAAACCGCCGCGACCGGAACCACCGCGATCAGAGCCGATCGAGACGAAAGCTCCTGGCACGGGCTTCCCCTCACCGTTCTCGATGCGGCCCGAGATCACGGCAGCACGTCTCATCACGACGGTCACGAAGCGACTGTCGGGGCTTTCCTCCCCGATCTCTCCTTGCGCACGCGCCGCGACAAACCCCTTGCTCTGAGCCACGACGGAGAAATCTTCGATCGAGACATCGTCGAAACGAAACTCGCCACGCGCGTCGCTCGTCGTCGCGTCCTCAGGAGTCGACATCCACGTACGAAAACCGATCTCGAAGTCGTCGCGACGTTCGTCACCGTCTCCTCCATCTCGGCCGCCTCCATCTCGGCCGCCTCGATCTCGACCACCTCGATCTCGTCCACCGCGACCGCCACGGCCGAAATCACCGCGAGACTCGTGAAGCTCGAGTGCCGCGCCGGCGATCGGATTGCCGGCCTCATCGACGACCTTGCCCGATACGAAGGACGAGGGCTCGAGCGTCAAGAGGACGTCCTCCGTTCCCGCCTCGACCGACGACACCGACTCCGGTCGGAATTGTACCTGTTCGGCTTCGATGCGATACGTACCGCTCACGACGCGAAGGACGAAGCGCCCCTCGTCGTCCGCGAAAGTCTGTGCGGCCGCTCCGCGACTGCCGCGTCCGCC
>CAYZGY010001101.1:0-2591 GCA_964478085.1 uncultured Planctomycetia bacterium | reverse complement strand
CGCCGATAAGTTCTTCTGGTGCGACCAGACCGGCGTCATCCGATACGCCGAAGGCGAGGCAGCAGGGCCGTCGAGTCCCCCGATCGAGTAATCGATCCTGGGGGAGAGTGACTTCGATGCAGGCGAGCTTCCGATCGACGAAAGGATTCACGCTCGTCGAGCTCATGATCGTCGTCGCGGTGATCGCGATTGTCGGGGCCATCGCCATTCCGAGCGTCCTCAACGCGAGGAAGCCGAGCAACGAGACGTGGTCGCGGTCGGCGCGACGAGCGAGCCGATCGGCGCTGACGAGGAAGGCTGGAGCGAGAGATAGTTCCCTCGTCCCGACGAGAATCGCGTTGCTCCCGGGTGAGAGATGACGCATGTTGCGGGTGTGAACGTCCTCAGATCTCGAACCACAGTCTTCCTGGCGGGGTCGGCACTCCTCGTGGTCGCATTCCTTGCTAACCGGTGGCAGGAGATCGCCGCGGGAGCTGGTCGTCCATCCCGCCGAAGTCGGGTGAGTGGGCGTCTCGGTGCGCTCCGACCGTGATCTGTCGACGCGCTGCTTCAACCCGAAGGAGTTCTGCTTCGACGGCTCGACAGCGAAGCAACGCTGCCGACTTCACGTGAGCGTTCGGTACCCCGGCCCATGATCGCCGCCGTCTCGACTCGAACGGTCCCTACTCGAACAGAAACGCCTCGCCGTAGTTCTGATCGTAGAGCGTGCACCAGATCGCGACGGTGTTGAAGTCGCGATCGTTGACGTCACCGGGAATGGTAAAGGTGAGCTCGGTGTCGATGTAGGGTGTTTCACGCGCGATGTGACCGCTGATCGCGATGCCGCTCAAGATCGAATCGACCGTCTCGTCCTTGTCGTAGAGCCACACAAGGACGAGCTCCGGGCCCTGGCCGTCGTAGAAGAAGTCGCGGAGGACGATGCGTCCGTCGCTCCAGTGTTCGGCCGTGCCACGAACGCCGTGGTCGAAGGTGCGGAAGGGGCCGCCGCGCAGCAGCTCGAGCGTCGAGTTGACGCGCTCGCAGTTGCGGCGGCGGGGCACCTGGATCTGCATCACGTACGAGCTGATGTGCTCGAGATCGACGTCACCGAGTCGCTGACGTGAGAAGAAGGGCATCGGCGTGCCGAGGAGCCCCTCGTAGAGCGTCGACGGGACCGTGTCGACGGTCGGACCGGAGAGTCGTACGTGCTCGCGGATCACGTCGGGCGTGATCGTCTCGTTCCACAGGCTCGGTGCGAGTCCATCGATGCCTTCGGCGTGGGGGCCGTGGCAAGTCTGGCAGGCGCGCGCGAAGAGCTCGCAGCCAGTCTCGGGATCGCCGGCGCTCGGCCCGCTCGTCGCGGGGGGCACGATGTCGAACGAGATGGCCGAAGCCGGATCGTCGTTGTCCGAGAAGCCGTCGATGTAGAAAAGCAAGTCGTGCATCTCCTGCGAGTCCGACTCGAGCTCGGAAAGCTGCATCCAGTCCTGCCGGCAGCGATTGACCGCCGTCTCGATGTCCGCGATCTGCCCGTTGAAGTATGTCGGACGATGGAGCACGTCTCCGAGACCGTGGCCTGCGAAGATGATTCCGTCGGAATCGAGGGCCTCTTGGGCCGGTGACGACTTCGAGTGGCAGTGGGCGCAGGCGAAACCGTTTCCGAGAGGATCGACCCCGGCGAAGAGATCTTCGCCACACTCCGTCGCGCGGACATTCTCACAGATGGCCGTCTCCTCCTCGCTCAGGGGCGTGGGAGCGGGGCCGCCGCGAAAGAGGTAGCCGAGCAGGTAGACCGCGTCGGAGACGTCTGCCTCGCCCGTCCCGTTCGCGTCGGCGATCGGAGTACAGAAAGGCTCGGGTCCGCCGCGGAAGAGGAAACCGAGGAGCGTGACGACGTCACTAAGATCGACGGTGCCCGTGTAGTTCGCGTCCGCACGGACAAATTCGCCGGGCTCGCGAGCCTCGATGTCTCGCACGAAGGGGGAGAGCGTAACGACTGCGATGAGGCTGCTCGATAGGAGCGCTCGAGATCGTGATCGGTGCGTTGCCGACTCCCTTCGGCCCGTCATGGTATTCTTCCTCGTTTTCCCGCGCGGGGGCCGGAAGACCCGCAGCCCGATCCCAAAAGGCTGCTCACCGCGTGCTGACATACGACCTCAAGCATATCACGAACCTCCCTCCCTCGAACTGTTTTCGCTCGGTCTTAGGCACCCGATCGGCCGCTTTCTTCCTTTGCGAAGCCCATCGAGCGCCGTAAGCTGAATCTTGCGCGCTTCGCTCTGCGGGAAGGACCGCGAAGCCGCGTGGTTTCCCGGTTCGCACAGGGAGTGGCGCCAGATGAGCTCAGTCCTGCCTCTTCGACCGGCTTCCGCCCGGAAGCGGTTCGTTGGCGCATCGGCGATGACGGTCGCCCTGGCGCTCGCGACGTTTGTCAGTGTGTCGTTCGTGTGCCCGCAGCCGCGAACGGTCTTCGCTCAAGCCGGACGGAACGTCGGCGGCAGGGGGGCCGCCCTCGCCAAGTCGGAACGGCCTGCCGAGATCACGCCCGCGATCGAGCGCTCGATCTCCCGTGGCCTCGCATTCCTTGCCGCTCGCCAACGGTACGACGGATC
>CAYZGY010001100.1:0-2592 GCA_964478085.1 uncultured Planctomycetia bacterium | reverse complement strand
GTCGGCCCGACTTCGGCTCGTGGACACGCGCGACGAGACGCAGGACGTCGTCGTCATTCTTCTTGAGGACGTAGCAGTGATCGTAGTGGGCTCGCTCGACAAGATCGAGTCGCGCGCCGATGGGCCGCGGCTTGCGGAAATCGAACGGAGATCCCTCGACGGAGCGAATCTCGCCCGTCGGCACTCTATCCTTCCGCGAGGGAAGGTAGTGGCCGGCGACGATCTGCAACACGTGCTCGTCGAAGCCGCCCGACGACGCCCCGGCGAGATTCCAGTACGCGTGATTCGTCAGATTGAGGTGCGTCGCCTTGGTCGTCGTCGCGGAGTACTCCATGACGAGCTGGTTCGACTCGGTCAGCAGATACTCGACCGAGACGTCCAGCTGCCCCGGAAAGCCCGCCTGCCCGTCGGGACTTCGAAGCGAGAGCTTCACGCCGACCGCGGTCTCGCGCTCGATCTTCTCGGCGCTCCAAACGCGCCAGTGGAACGCGTTCTTGCGGCTGCCGCCGTGGATGTGATTCTTGCCCGCGTTCGCCTCGAGCTCGAAGGTCTTCCCGTCGATGACGAACTTCGCTCCCGCGACGCGATTCGCGAAACGGCCGACGATCGAGCCGAGTAGCGGGTGCCCCGCCGCGTACCCGGCGAACGAGTCACGGTGAAGCGTGATGACGTCGAGCTTGCCGTCACGATCCGGGACCTTGACGGTCGTCAACGTCGCGCCGAGCGTCATCACGCTCGCCTCGAGACCCGTCGAGTTGCGAAACGTGAAGAGATCGACGATCGCGTCGTTCGGCATCTCGCCGTAGCGAGTCTTGACGACGCCTCGAGGCTTCAACGCCTCCTCCGCGGTCGCGAGACAGGGCACGGCGAACAGAATCAGGAATCGGGCAAGAGTCGTTCGAAGCGTCACGGATCCTCCTCGGCTTGACAGAAGCTCCCGGGCCGTATCGTACCGTTACGCGATCGACGAATTCACTTGAGAATCGTGAAGTCGAGTCGTCTGGTCGATCTCGGAGTAACAGGGCGATCTACGGGTTTATCGCTCAGAGAATTTCCCACAAGGTACTTTCCGAGCGCGGTCGACAAGGAGGCAGGCATGCGTCGTCACACGTCCGCTGTGGTTCTCGGGCTCTCGTCTCACCTCTAGCATTGGCGAGTTTCAGCGACGAAGAGCTCGGGCGAATCGGCCGCTTGGACGCCGAATCGACTTCTTCAACGGGCTGCTAGCTCCTCTCCCTTGGCTTTCGCCGGCAATCACGACGACATCCTGGGGAATCACATCGCCCCTTCGGCGATCGCCTGTCAGTTTCCCGAGGAAGGCGAGGTCCATCCTCACCCACGTCGAATTCGCATCGGAAGACGATCGGGATGCGACGCTGGCTCTCTGCGTCCGAAGTGACGATGGCGTGCAGGTCTGGTTCGACGACAAGCTCGCGCACAACAACAACGCCTGCCGTGGACGCGGCGCGCCGGGCGTGTGCCAAGACACGTTCGACGTGATCGTCACTTCAGGAGTCCACCGCATCATCGTCGGGACGTGGGAACGCGGCGGCGGCTTCGGCTGCGCGCTTCGGTCGCAGAAGATCAGTCACAGGTTGCCTCGAAGAATCGGGACGAAGCGGTTTCGAATCGCTGATTGCCACGAGGCTTGGAACGACGCTTCCTTGGTCGCCGTAACCGAAAAAGTCACAAGAATCGTCGAATCGCAGCGCCGTTGCCTTTCTCGCCCCGCATTCGCCTTGGAACAGCCCCGCTCTCCGCTTATCTTCAGCCCGTCGAAACGCAACGCGAAAAGCGAAGGGATCCCATGAGTCGACAAGTCCTCATCTGCGCGGCACTCTGCTCCGTAACGCTCGTCGCGGTCGTCGCGCTTCAAGCGGTGCGAGAACCACAGGCGGCTCCATCGGGCGTTTCCGATACGGCTCTCTCGAGCTTGCGGACCGAGGTGCAGAAGCTGCAGGACGAGACTCTCGCAAGACTCGACGGATTCGAGCGCCGCCTCCGAGATCTCGGCGCCGGGTTGGACGATTCGCTCCCCCCAGCGAACGGGTCGAACGAGATCGCGGATCCCGACGAAGACGGCGAAGATGGCCCGGCCATCGACATCGAGAGCGCGAGCAGCTCCGACGTCAACGGGCAGATCGTCGCCCGCATGGACACGATCGAGCGCCGCCTCGACAGTCTCGAGTCGGACCCCGTCGAACGCGGGTACCGTTACATCGAGTCCGAGAGCGCCGAGCTTCGCCGCCAAGGCATCCAAGCACTCGAACGCGTCGCCGCACGCGACCCCGAAGCTCGCGCCGCGATCCGTGGTCTTCTCCAAGACGGCGACTCGTCCGTACGCTGGTGGGCTCTCGATACCCTCGCGGACCTCGGCGACAAGGAGTCGATCGACGCGATCTCGGCGATGCTCTCCGACGATGACGCGAAGGTACGTTCCGAGGCGATCAACTCGCTCAACCGTCTCAAGGCGACCGGTTCCGCAGCTGAGGTCGCCTCGCTCTACGGCGACGCGGACGCGAAGGTCCGAGTCCGCGTGATCGACACGATCGGCGATCTCCGCTACGCTGACGGAGCCGACATCCTCCTTCT
>CAYZGY010001099.1:0-2608 GCA_964478085.1 uncultured Planctomycetia bacterium | reverse complement strand
GTCTTGTAGAATATCACGGCTTCTGCGGCACCCCACCGCCCCGCGATGCTCGCCGGGAAGTGCCCCCCGTGCTGGTTTGGGGTGAATTGACCGCGTCAGCGGTCAAGAGGGGGCTTCCCGGCTTTCTCCCGAGCAGACCCGTCCCCTAAACAGACGAAACAGGTTTCTTTTCGGGTCCGCCACCTCGGCGTGGCCCTTCGCCACCGCGCATGAACCCTTCGTACTGTCGGACGAGGAGCTGGGCCTCGATCTTCTCGACGAGATCGAGTCCGACGCCGACGACGATCAGGATTCCCGTTCCTCCGAGGAACTGGGTGACGATGTAGGTCATTCCGGGGACGGACGCGGCGATCACGTTCGGCACCAGCGCGATGACGCAGAGGAAGACGGCGCCCGCAAGCGTGATGCGCTTGAAGATGCGGTCGAGGTACTCGGCGGTGCGCTTACCTGGACGGATCCCCGGGATGAAGCTGCCGTACTCCTTCATGTTTCCGGCGATCTCGACGGGGTTGTAGTAGAGGCTCGTCCAGAAGTAGGTGAAGAAGACGATGAGCCCGATAAAGGAGAAGACCCAGAGGAATCCGGACTGAGCGAAGGCGTCCGAGAGTACTCGGAGGAACTGGTGGAACCAGGAGGATCCGCCGTAAGCGACGCTCTGGAGGAAGAGGGTCGGGATCATCAGGAGCGACGAGGCGAAGATAACGGGAAGAACGCCCGCCGCGTTCACCTTGATCGGCATGTACTGACGCTGCCCACCGTAGACGCGCCGCCCCTTGACGGCCCGTTGCTGTTGGACGGGTATGCGTCTCTGCCCTTTCGTGATGAAGACGACCGCTGCGACAACTGCGACAAAGAGGCCGACGATCAGGAGCGCGTAGGTCACCTGGAACGGACGCATGTCGGCGTCGGCGCTGATGATCTTTTTGAGCAGGAATCCGAGCGCGCTCGGCACGTCGGAGATGATTCCGGCCATGATCAGGAGCGAGGTACCGTTTCCGATACCGAACTCGGTGATCTTCTCACCGATCCACATCACGAGCATACTGCCCGCAGTGAGTGTGAATACCTGTAAAGCGCCCATCCAGAAGCCGGGGTTCGTCGCGATCGGATCGCCACCACCCGAAGGGCGATTCCAGCTCCAGATCAGGAACATCGATTGAACGAAACAGAGCGCCACGGTCGCGTAGCGCGTGTAGCGCGCGATCTGCCGCCGGCCCTGCTCCCCCTCCTTCGAGAGGGCTTCGAGTCGCGGGAAGACCTTGACGAGGAGACTGAAGATAATCGAGGCCGAGATATAGGGCATGATGCCCAGCGAGAAGAGCACCGGCGTGAACGAACCGCCCGTGAGTCGGCTCGTGTACGTGAGCCAATCGAGCCCGCTCTTACCGGACTGCATCGCCTCGCGGAAGGACGCAATATCGATACCGGGAAGGTAAATCCAGAATCCGATCCGGAAGATCGCGAGGAGTCCGAGCGTCCACATAATGCGACGCCGGAGTTCCGGAATTTTTAAGATATCCCGAATGATCCTGAACATGTTGCCTACGCTCGGTGTAGTCTCTCTAAGCGGTTAAATGCGTGAGCCTTAGGTCCCGCGAAGGAAGATTCTCGGTCTTTTACGTATCCGCCTTGGCTGCCTTCTTGGGGGCGTCCTGGACGGTACCGCCCGCAGCCTCGATCTTCTTGCGGGCACTCTCACTGATTCCTTCGGCAACGACGGTGAGCTTCTTGCTCAATTCTCCGGTGCCGAGAACTTTCAGGCGATCGTGGCGCGACTTGATGAGGCCCCGACTTACGAGCGTCGCGAGGTCGACGGTATCGCCTTCCTCGAACCACTTGTCGAGGTTCCAAAGATTGACGACGTCGTAGCGGACGCGGAACGGAGCGTTGGTGAAGCCACGCTTCGGGAGACGGCGGACGAGGGACATCTGACCACCCTCGTGCGCGACCCGACGCTTGTATCCTGAGCGCGATTTGGCGCCCTTGTGACCGCGACCACAGGTCTTACCGTTACCGCTACCCTGACCGCGTCCGACGCGCTTGCGGGCTTTGTGCTTACCAGCTTTTTCGAGAACTTCGGTGAGTTTCATCGTTATTCCGCGATCTCCCTACTCAGGGATTTCAACTCCGCGCAGGCGACTGACCTCTTCGCGGGTGCGCAGGGTCTTGAGCCCGTTGAGCGTCGCCTTGACGACGTTGAGCGGGTTCGTGCTGCCGTGAACCTTCGTCAGGATATCCTTGATGCCGGCGCACTCGACGACGGCGCGCACCGCGGCGCCCGCGATGACTCCGGTACCCTCGGACGCGGGGACCATCACGACGCGCGAGGAGCGGTACGCTCCAACTATCTTGTGGGGGATCGTGTTCGACGCAACCGCGACTTTGACGAAGTTCTTGCGGGCGTCCTTCATCGCCTTCTCGACGCTCGGCGGGACCTCGTTGGCCTTGCCGAAGCCGACGCCGACCTGACCTTCACGGTCCCCGAGGACGACGAGAGCACTGAAACTGAAGCGGCGACCACCCTTGACGACCGTCGCACAGCGGTTGATCTTGACGACGCGCTCTTCGTAGCGGTTCTCCTCCTCCAGGTCACCGTCGCGACCACGAC
>CAYZGY010001098.1:0-2608 GCA_964478085.1 uncultured Planctomycetia bacterium | reverse complement strand
CGGCGACATCGCTCGAACGGTCGGCGACATCGCTCGAACGGTCGGCGACATCGCTCGAACGGTCGGCGACATCGCTCGAACGGTCGGCGACATCGCTGGACGACGCTTCTACCGAGTCGAGGACGACGACGAACTTCTCGGCGACCTTGTGCTGCTTGCCGCCACGGTCCGTGACGCGAAGCTTGCCCCGATTCGCCGCGGTGCCGACGCGCTCAACGCGAGGACGGAAGACACGAGCGAGCTCGCTCTTGCGCTACGACGACTGTCGACGTTTTCCCGACGGACTCTTCGATCGGCGACGCGGCAGGGGCGTCCTGATCATTCGTCGACCGGAGATTCGTATTCGTGTACGCCCAGGGGAGCCGGTGCAGTTCGAGATTCTCATCGGGAGCTCGGCCAGTCGGCGCATCGTCAGCGAATCGATGATTCTCGCCAACTCGATCGGCGCCGAGGAGTCCTGGCGTCGCGAGGTGCCGATGATCTTTCGCACGCAGGACCCGCCGCGCCAGCCCGTCGGAGTTCCCGAGGAGTACGATCCGATTCGTCTCGAAGAGGTCTTCCGCTCACTCGAGAAGAGCCAGTTTTCGACGCATCCGTGACCACACAGCGGACTCGGGCTCGACGCGTACGCACAGATGACCTCGCCGATCAGGCGCTTCGCCGATCAGGCGCTTCGCCGATCAGGCGCTTCGCCGACCTCGTGCTTCAGAGGCAGTGCGCAGCGCACCTCGGATACGTGTCGCCCTTGCCGTACACGGTCGAGGAGCTGCTGCACGTCCTCGCGGCGGGGCAGGATGTCGAGGGGGAGGCTCGTGACGTCGAGAGCCGCGCGACGCGCTTCCACGTGCTCGAGTACATCTCTGACCGGTACGCGACCACCGAGTTCGACGCCACCGTTCTTCGTCGTCAAGGTGCCCGCGCGATGGTCGAGATCGATGAGCTGTGCGTTCGCGGCAACCTCACGAAGGCCGGCGGGTTCGAGGTCGGGAGTCGTGTGCGCGTCCGTGTCGACAAGGTCGACGCGAGTCGGGATACACTCGTCTTTCGCGCGATCGACTGATTTCCCGGCTCAGGCGCTCGCGCCTCGAGCCGTCGCCAGATCCGCGACTCGATCGAGGACGAGCTGTAGACTCGCCTCGGGGGTCGAGGCGCCACAGGAGGCGCCGATGCGCAGCCGTCGACCTCGCGGCAGCCAGTCGGTCGATTCGATCACTTTCGAGGAGTGCGGGTCGCGGTGGCGAATGCGCGAGGCGGAGCGAATGTCTTCGGCGTCTTCGACGTGGTACGCGTCGAAACCCGCCATCGAGGCGATCTCGGCGAGGTGCGACGTGTTCGAGCTGTCGAAGCCGCCGACGATGAGGAGGAGGTCGGGCTTTGCCTCGAGCACGGAGTGGAGAGCATCTTGGCGTTCATCGGTGGCGCGGCAGATCGTGTCTTGCGCGCGGAAGTGGCGATCTGGCGGGAATTCGGAGAAACGCTCCGACTGGACGCGCGCGAACAGCGAGGCGATGTCGGCCGACTCGCTCGCGAGCATCGTGGTCTGATTGGCGAAGCCGATGCGCTCAATATCTCCGTCGAAACGGAAGCCTGCGGAGAACGCTCCTCGGAGCGCGGACTCGAGGATCGGACGCGAGATCTCTCCGCGCAGGTAGCTCGTGAGGAACTCCGCCTTGCCGAGATTCTCGACGATCACGTACGGGGGGTTCTCTCGACCCGTGGGCGACTCCAATCGCGAGAGCGTCGCGACGGCTTCTTCGTGACCACGACGACCGTGGTAGACGAGGGTGAAGCCGTCCGCCGAGAGCTTCTCGACGTGCTTCCAAACGAAAACGACCGATCCGCACGTCGTGTCTACGACGAGTGCGCCCGTCGACTCTGCACGTTGGCGAACGCTCGGCGCGACACCGAAGGCGGGGATCATCACGACGTCGTTCGAGCCGAGGTCGTCCCACAGCTCGGGTTCGCGATCGAGGAAGCGGGCACCTCGCCGCACGAGGTGGTCGTGGATGTGCGGATTGTGGAGGATCGGGCTCGTCAGGATGACACGACGATCGGGAAAACGCTCGATCGTCTCATCGGCGAGTCGAAGCGCTCGATCGACCCCGTAGCAGTAGCCGCGAGTTCCAGCGACGAGGAAGGTGCAAGGCCCCGACTCGTGACTTTCGATCGGGCCCTCCGCGTCGAGCGCGCTCGGGGTCTCTTGGATCGGCGTCGGCAGCACGGGAAGAAAACCGTGGAAGCCGCGGCCTGTGGACTGATTCATGCCCTTCTACTTCTCGCCGCTCGAGAATCCGATGATCTTCTCGAGCAGTTCGACATACTCCTGAAACGCACGACGGCCCTTGGCCGTCACCTTGTACGTCGTGCGCGGTCGCCGACGGACGAACGCCTTCTCGACCTTTACGTACGCGTTCTCCTCCAGCACTTTCATGTGCAGGTTGAGATTTCCATCGGTCAGGTCGAGGTCCTTCTTGAGTTCCGTGAACGTCGCATCGTTCGAACCGACGAGGTACGTCATGATCGCGAGGCGCGTCTTCGGATGAATGACGCTGTTCAGTTCCTGAAACTCAGCGATCTTCGAGTTCGCAGCCATCGGTGCTCCTTGAGC
>CAYZGY010001097.1:0-2611 GCA_964478085.1 uncultured Planctomycetia bacterium | reverse complement strand
ATTGCGACTCCTGGTGCATTGCGACTCCTGGTGCATTGCGACTCCTGGTGCATTGGCGAGTTTCGGCGACGAAGAGCTAGAACGAGTCGGCCGCTTGGACGCCGAATCGACTTCTTCAACGGGCTGTTAGCCTGCTACTTCCCCCCCGCACAAGCCGCCTCATGCACCCGCTCGAGCTTCTTGAGCGCATCCTTCGACGCAGCCAGCGTCGTCCTCCTCACCTTCTCTTTCTTCCGCAGCTCCCCGAGCTTCGCACGCGCCCTCGCCTCTCGCGGTGTCACGCCTTCCTCTCCGTCGTCCGAGTCGCCCTCTTCCCAGCGTATGCTCTCCATAAGCCCGAGGAGCTTGTTTTCGAGTCGAGAGAGCTTCAGGCGCTCGACCGCGACACCGCACGCAGCGTCGACGCACGCATTTGCGCTCGCGTGATCGTCGGCGAGGTGTGAGCGGATCGCCCGATCGATCGCGCCGAGGAGCTGCCGACGCGCGGAGAGCTCCTGACGGGCGTTGCCGATACGCTCTTCGTCCTCTTCGAGCAATCGGAGGATGTAACGGTCTCCCGCGTCCGACGCATCGAGCTCCGCGCGACGAAGCTCCACCTGTCGCAGCTGACCCGCGAGCAGCTTTTCGAAACGCGCCAGCTCGAGATCACGCAACTCGCGACGCACGAGCAGCTCGTCGACCTCGCTACGAACGAGTCGGAGCTCGTGCTTCGCGAGAAGCGGCTCGTAGCCCCTCCTCCGTGAAGGAGCGAGCCTGCTCGAGAACGCGCGGATGGATCGCGTCGGGGTTCTCGTCGTTCTCGTCCTTGAGAAGCGGCATCTTGCGGAGCTCCCGGAGACGGAAGCGGTCCTGCTCGAGATAGATCGTGAAGAACCGTTCCTGAAGGCGAGCACCGTACCAACGTCCGAGCCGCTGGAGCGCCTCCGCGTAGAACGCGAAGTCCTCGTGAGATTCCTCGGGTACGAGGTCGAGACGGGTCTCGAGGAGCGCTTCGGTGTCCTGGCGAACGTCGAGGTAAGCCGCTTTGAGACGATCCACCTCGGTGAAGAGGGGCTCGAGCTTCTCGTAGAGTGGCAGGCGATCGTCGACGCCCCGCTTCGAGGCGATCGATCGGACGTAGCGAAGCAGGGCCGACTCGGACTCGAAGCGGCGGAAGATCAATGTCGCAGGCGTCTGTTTTTCGACGAGCTCACGAAGGTTCGGCACGGTCTTCGGGTGGACCATCGGCGCGAAGCTCCACGGCTGCAGTGCGCGGGTCTGGCGTCCGTCGGGGCCGCCGCTGAGCGTCGTCGGATGTGTCAAGATCGAGAAGACGGCGTTGCGACGGCTCGTCGCGCCGAGCGTGATCTCGACGGCGCGAGGAATCTTCGGCCCTTCGCCCGGATCGACAGGGGCGATCTCGACGTCCTCCTTCGCGTCGGCTTTCCCTTCCCCCCCCGGAAGTGCGTCCCCACCTGGCAGGCCGTCGCCACCGGGCAGATCGTCTCCTCCTGGAAGATCGTCCTCGATGCTCGGTCCACCACCGCCGGCCGGGATCTGCGGAATGAGTCGCGTGTCTGCGTTGAACGAAAAGCCGCGCACGAAAGACGCGAAACCGGTCGGTCCATCCATCAGCATCGCCTCGGCCGGCAGCTCGTGCGTCTTGCCGCCGCTCGTCCAACGAAAGAGAACGAGGACGCGGTCTCCCTGATTGCGCAGGAAATCACCAGGCGTCGACGCGTTCCAATAATCCGCGGGACGACAGCCGATCTTCTCGAGCGCCTCGATGAGCTGCTCGCCCGAAGCGTCGAAGACGACGACCGTCTCGTGGGTCGGTCCCGAGTCGTGACACGCGAAAACCTCGAGCTGCCGCGTCGGGTTGACGAAGCGGCACGGCAAGCGCACTTCGCCCTTCTCTGCGTCGATGCTCACCTTCGGCGCGGGCCGTTCCTTCGCTGGCCCATCTGGCTGAGCGAGCAGGCTCCTGGAAACGAGAGCGAGACCGAAAACCGAAAGCGTCAAAACGATCGAACGTGCGCGTCGCCACATGGACTCGAGGCTCCTGATCCTTCGATTGCCACCGGATTCAACCAGCATTGTAAGGTTCGGCAAGAGCGTGTGCACGATCGCTGCCCCAATCGCCGGAAAGCCCCGAGATTTTCCCTCGAATCGCATTTGACATTCCCCCACATCCCTCTATCTTAAGCGGACCAACGCAGCAATGACGCGGGGTAGAGCAGTCTGGTAGCTCGTCGGGCTCATAACCCGGAGGCCGGGGGTTCGAATCCCTCCCCCGCTACCAAATATCGAAAGGACTCACGACCAAGTCGTGAGTCCTTTTTCGTGTGGGACAGATTTCGTGTGGGACAGCGCCGCTCCAGACAGCGCCGCTCCAGACAGCGCCGCTCACCTGACGACGTTGTATTTGCCGACGGCGAGGCCCTTCAGCACCTGTGGAGGCCCCGGCTTTCCGGGCCAGCGAATCTTCGCCACGACGTTTTCGACTCCGGCGCCGAGGCCGAAGCGCACGCGAACATCGTGGGAGCCGAGGTAGCTTCCATCTCGCTGCACCTCGTGGATTCTCTTTCCATCGGGTGTCTCCAGCTCGATCCGGGCGCCGTGAATGACTCGA
>CAYZGY010001096.1:0-2613 GCA_964478085.1 uncultured Planctomycetia bacterium | reverse complement strand
CCTCGAGGAGCGCGGCCTGCGTCTTCGGAGGCGTACGGTTGATCTCGTCCGCGAGGATGACGTTCGCGAAGACCGGTCCCGCGAGGAAGCGGAACTCGCGCGCGCCCGTTGCCTGGTCCTCGTGGATGACCTCGGTTCCCGTGATGTCCGACGGCATCAGGTCCGGCGTAAACTGGATGCGCTTGAAGTCGAGGTGCAGGCATTTCGCGAGCGTGCTGATGAGCAGCGTCTTCGCGAGTCCCGGGACTCCCTCGATGATGCAGTGGCCGCGCGAGAAGATCGCGATGAGAAGCTGCTCGACGACTTCATCTTGGCCGACGATCACCTTCCCGATTTCGCTGCGGAGCTTCTCGAAACTCGTCTTCATGCGCTCGACGGCGCCGAGGTCAGCTTGCTGGGACATCTTGCCCGTTATCCATTCTGTCTTCAGTGAGACGTGTTCTCAGAAAGTCTATCTTGAAACAGCAGAAACGAATTCAGACCCTTAGAGCCCGAGGTCCCTCACTCGGAACGACGAGCGAATTGTCGAGAGGTGTTACCTCTGATAGATCGGCACGTGCTTGTACGGCAGGAGCATGATCGTCATCGCGATCGCCGTGCCGTACGTCGTTCCGACCCGATCTCCGTTCCAACTGCCGTCACCTTGCTGTCCGGACATCAGGCGTCGCGTGATGGCCCGGTAGTACGTCGCCCACTCCTTGCCGCCGCGCTGGTACTTCGCCTGCGCGAGGTAGAGGTGCGTGTAAAAGTAGTGACCCCACGAGCGATTGATGTCGCCGTGGACGGAGATCGTTCGGTTGCAGTACGCGAGACACTTGAGCGCGAGCGGCGAGTCGTACTCGCCAGCGTTGTAGAGCGTCGCGACGGCCGCGGCCGCGAGTGGGGGACGTGAGCCACCACCCGCGATGCTGTAGCGGATGCCGCCGTCGGGATTCGCCGACGCCTCGATGTAACGCACGGATCGCTTGATCGTGCTCGGGTTGACCTGCACACCCGCGTTGCGGCACGCCCGGAGGCCCTGGAGCTGCGTCACGGTGATCGAGCCTTCGTCGCCGTCGTTCTCGGGCGTGTAGAGCCAGCCGCCCGCGCGACTCTGGCTGCGTTCGGTGAGGCGGACGCCGCGGCTGAGCACGTCGTGAAGCTTGCGCTGTCGACGTTCGTCACCTTCCATGCCGTAGGCCTCGGCGAGGAAGAGGAGCGTGAAGCCGTGCCCGTGCATCGATCGTCCCGACTCGGCCGGCGTCGCGAAGAGACCGTTGCGTTGTGCCGAGCTGATGAGAAAGTCGACGGCCTTCTTGATGTTGCGCGAGTAGGGGCCGCGCGTCGGCGTGCTGCCCGTCATCAAGAGCGCGGTGCCGGCGAGAGCCGTCATCGCGGTCGGGTAGCGACCCCAGCCGCCTTGGTTGTTCCAGGATCCGTCGGGGTTTTGTGTGCGCGCGAGGTACTCGGCGCCGCGCTTGATCGATGCTTCGATCTCGGCGGTGACATGCTCGGGCCGTCTCGGACCTCTCGGCACAAAGGGGGGCGGGAATGGCGCCGCCGACAGAGCTGTCGTGATGAACGGCGCGAGCGCCGCGCCCGCGGCGAACGCGATCGTCAGAATCTTCCTTCGATTCGCGTGCAGCATCACTCTTCCTTCTTCTCGAGCACGACTTCGTACTTGCCCGTGATCGTTCCGCTATTGAGAGCGACCCCGAGGAAGAGGCGTCCCGACTTCTCGACCGTGCTTTCGTACTCGGCGCCGACGAGGAAGGGCTGGCCATCGCCGATCTTCGCGACGAGCGAGCCCGCGGCCATGTTGTTCATCGAGGAGCCGACGTTCGACGTGCCCTCGGGACCGCACTTGATGTTGCCGTAGTTGGTCAGCGTGATCGTCCCGCTTCCGGTGAGCTCGAAGCTCTCGCCCTTGAGCAGGTCGGTCTCGGTGTCGACCCACTGGTTCTTCGCGGCGAAGGTGTTGCCCGGCACGTCGAAGGAGAGTTTCGTGATGAGCGGCTCCTGGAATACGACGCTCAGGATGTCCTCGCGTCGGAAGTCGAGCTTGCCGTAACGCGTCTTGACCTTGAAGCTCTTCTCGAGGACGCGTCCCTTGACCGTGAACTGGAGCGTCTGAACCTCATCCTCTTCGCCTTCGAGCGGGGTCAGGTGAACCTCTTCGTCGTCGGGCTCTTCGGCGTCATCTTCGAGTGCCGCAACGAGCTTCTCCGTGCGACTCTTGATCTCCTCGTCTTCCGAGCTCGTCGCCTTGCGCAGCGCCGGAAGGGCAGCCGTGCCGAAGTCGGAGAGCTGCTCGGTCGCTTCTTCGCGCAGGTCGAACTCCTCGTGGCCGAGCTGCTCGATGAGCTTGGTGATCTGGCCGGCGACCTCTTCATCGACGGCCGACGCGAAGCGGACGCGGACGACTTCGCTGATCGGGACGACCAGAGGGCCGTACGCGGTCTCGACGCGAATCTTGATCGCGCTCGGGATGCCCGCGAGGCGCGTGCCGTCACGCATGTGGAACATCGGGGGGACGGGGTCGCGTTTTGGCTTGGGCTTATCGGCTTCCTCTTCCGTGTCCTCGCCGGCCGACTCGGTAGGGCCTTCGCCGCCCTTCGTCGACTCGCCCGCGGG
>CAYZGY010001095.1:2397-2622 GCA_964478085.1 uncultured Planctomycetia bacterium | reverse complement strand
GCCCGAGCTTCGAGGGTGACGTCGACTTCGAGGTCTTCTTGCCGATCGTGCCGCAAGGCGCGCTCGCGGGGCTGACCGAGGGAACCGCACTGATCACCGCGTCCACGGCCGTCCTCCCTCCCGACGCCGATCTGCTGGGCCTCTTCACCAACCTTCCGAACACCGTCAGCGTGTCCGGCGTCGAGGATCTGTTCCGGTTCAAGTCGATCTCCCTCGAGATGATCC
>CAYZGY010001095.1:0-2387 GCA_964478085.1 uncultured Planctomycetia bacterium | reverse complement strand
ATCCTCGATGCGCTCGAGGCCTCGATCGACGATCTCGTCGGGCTCGACCTCGAGGTCCTCGGACAGATGGACGGCTCGACGCTCGAGGTCTACGAGGAGCGTTGGGGGGTCGAACGGATCTTCGAAGGAGATTACGACCCGGTCGAGGGCGACGACGGCGAGCAGATCTCGATGAATGTCGCTCTCATCGGCGGAGACCGCCTGCGAGTCTTCCGTTGGAATGACGGAGCGAACGACGTCTGGGGCATTTCAGTTCGCGGCGACGACGGTCTCGATCTCGAGGTCTACGTGCCGGGTGCCTGGGAGCTCGTCGAGGAGTTTGACGAGAGCGATGTCCGCATCGAGACGAATGGTGTGGGCAGTCCGCGAACCGTCACGCTGATCGATGGCGAAACGCGGCGCGCGGGCGAGCAGCTCGATCCGTTCATCGTTCGCGACGGAGCACTTTACGACGAGATCCCGATTCTCGGCGTCAGCGTGGCCGACGTGCTCGGCGACGAGGTGGTGAGCTTCGCGGCCGGAGTGGGCGACGCGATTCGCACGGTGCGGGAGGCCGTAAGTAATCTCGACGAGCTCGGCGAGCAGCTCAACGAGAAGCTCCACGAGTATCTCAGCTTCCTGCCGCTCGATCGGAGTCGAGATTTGATCTCGATGCGCTACGAGGATTCGAGATTCGACTTCGACTTCGACCTTCCATTCAAGCTCGACCCGCGTGAGTACGATCTCGACCTCGACATCGACGACCTCGATCTCGAGGAGTGGCTCGGATTCATCAAGAACACGCCGCTCGAGTTGGCTGTCTCGGCGAAGCTTGCCCTGGAAGAAGCGGTCGCGAACCTCCATCTCGGATTCGGTTTCGATCTCCGCGATGTATTCGAGCCCATCGTCTATGTCGATCAGAATACCGGTCTCGACGGACACCTCACGGTGACCGCATCGGGCATCGAGTTCCGCGCGGGTTTCACGGTCGGCGACCACACGCTCGGCCTTCAGGCTCTCGACGGCGAGGCGCGTATTGATCTCGGGTTCTTCGCAAACCTCGGTGATCCTGCAGCGGACCGCAACGAGGACGGCATCCTCGACGTTCGCGAGCTCGACGGTGCCTTCCAGATGGAGGCCTTCGGCCAAGCGACGCTCGACTTGCCATTGTATTTTCCCATCCGGGCCTTGCCGTTGGGTGGGACGACCGATGATCGCAACGGCGATGGACTTCCTGACAACGTGCTGCACGTCAGCGCGGGCTTCGAGGTCGACGAGAACCTCGACCTCGAGCCGAATCTCGACTTCGCCCTTCCTGAGTTCTCGCTGGACTTCGATCTCACAGCCCTTCTCCTGCAGCTCATCGACAACCCGGCGACGCTTCTCCCCGGAATCGAAGGGTTCTTCGATGGAGTCGACGAGGTCGCGGACGGTATCGACTGGATCTCTCTGCCGCTCATCGGTGGCGAGCCTTTCGACGACTTGGCCGGCTCTCTACGCGGTCTGCGTACGTCGGTGCTCGGTGAGAAGACGGGTGACCGCTACGACGACCCCGGATCGCTCGGCGGCTGGCTGCAACAGCAGATCGACGACGGGATCACGAGCATCTCGCAGGAGATCATCCGTCGGATCCGAGAGGAGCTCTTCGAAGGGCTCTCGCCGATCAACGGCGAGCTCTTCCGATTCGTCGTTCCGGATCTCGATGAGCATGACGCGCTTCAATACAACGAGTTCGGCAACCTCGTCACGAAGCTTCCGGAGAGCCCCGACGATATCGAGCTCATCCTCTCGCCAGATGGTCTCCTCACCTTCAACTTGAAGTTCGGTGGTGTGCTCGTCGACGGCGAGCTCCCGATCGATTTCAGCGCTGGCGTTCCCGGAATCAACCTCGAGATCGATGCAGCGCTTCAAGCCAAGATCGAGTACGTGATGGGCATCGGGCTCGGTTTCGGGAACCTCGGCGGCGAATTCGGAGCATTCCTCGACACGAGCGGCATCAATCTGCGCGGAGAGGAAATCTCCTTCGACGTGCGTGCCGGTCTGACGCCGGGCTCCACGGCTACGGGAACGCTCGGCTTCCTGAAGATGACGCTGGTGGACGCGAACCCCCTCGGCAGCGGGCTGCGAGGCCACCTCGGTCTCGACATCTTCGACGGCGGCGACGACGGGCGTTGGGCGCCAGGCGAGCGTCTGAACTTCTCGCTCAACGCGTCGGCTTACGCCGAGGCTGACATCTTCGCCACGGTTGATGCGGCTGCCGCTAGCTATTTGCCGAAGGTCACGACGACCATTCACTACGATCAGCTGCTGGGCGAGATCAGCTTTACTCCCGGTGAAGGTGTCCGTTTCGACAGCGGCTCTCCTCAGATCGTCCTGGAGGACGTGACGCTCGACGTCGGCAGCCTCTT
>CAYZGY010001094.1:0-2631 GCA_964478085.1 uncultured Planctomycetia bacterium | reverse complement strand
CTTGAGCTGCGTGCTGCGCTCGTCCGCGTCGGCGAGAAGTCGCGTGACGCCGTGGCATCGCTCTTGCTACCTCGACGGAGCGAGCGATAAAGTGGTTTCTCATGGAGGTGTCGAACGTGCACGAAGTGAAGTCGATCGGCCGGTGGCTCCTCGCCGTCTCGGTCCTGAGCGTGAGTGTCTCGGTCTCATCGAGCCTCGCGGCTGCGGAGGATCCCGCGGCGCGGGCGAAGGCCGAGCGCTTCTTCGAGACCGAGATCCGGCCGCTTCTCGCCGAGAAGTGCTTCAAGTGCCACGCGGGGAAGCGCCACAAAGGCGGGCTCAAGGTCGACTCGCTCGCAGCGCTGCTCACCGGGGGCGACACCGGGCCGGCCCTCGTGCGCGGGAAGCCTGGCGAGAGCCTCTTGATTCGTGCCGTCGAGTACGGCGATCCGAATCTCCAGATGCCGCCGAAAGGCAAGCTCGAAAAGAAGGAGATCGACGCTCTGAAGGCCTGGGTTCAGAAGGGTGCGATCTGGCCCGGCGCCAGTGATGCCGATGAGGGGCCGAGGAAGCGCGAGTCCTTCGAGATCACCGAGGAAGACCGCGCGTGGTGGGCCTTCCAGCCGATCGCGAAGCCGACGCCGAAGAGGATCCAGGATTCCGAGCTCGCGGCTTGGGCGAAGTCGCCGATCGACGTCATCATCGCCGAGCGTCTCGAGGAGAAGCAGCTTCGACCGACGCAGCGTGCGACACGACGCGAGCTCATCCGTCGTGCCTACCTCGACCTCGTCGGCCTGCCCCCGTCTCACGCGGAGGTCCAGGCTTTTGTCGCCGATGACTCTCCGAACGCTTGGGAGAGACTCGTCGATCGACTTCTCGCGTCGCCGGCCTTCGGCGAGCGGTGGGGGCGTCATTGGCTCGACGTCGTGCGCTTCGCGCAGACGAACGGTTACGAGCGCGACGGCGAGAAGCCCTTCGCGTGGCGCTACCGCGACTACGTCATTCGCTCCTTCAACGAGAACAAGCCCTACGATCGCTTCGTGCGCGAGCAGATCGCGGGTGACGAGCTCGACGACGCGACGCGCGACTCGATCGTCGCGACGGCGTTCTACCGCCTCGGCGTCTGGGATGACGAGCCCGACGACAAGCGCATGGCGTTGTTCGAGGGCTTTGACGACATGGTCGTCGCGACCGGCGCTTCATTCCTGGGCATGACGGTCGGCTGCGCGCGCTGTCACGATCACATGTTCGATCCGATGCCGCAGGCCGACTACTACCGCATGCTCGCGTTCTTTCGCGGCGTTCGTTACTACGAGAATCCGCGCTACGACGACAGTTCCGCGACGTACGCGCCTCTCGCCTCTCCCGCCGAGCTTCGCAAATGGCAGGACGATCGCGCGCAGCGAATCCGCGAGATCGAGACCCAGCTCGCCGCGGCGACCGAGGAAGCGAAGAAGGCGTTACGAAAGGAGCTCGAGTCGCTCGAGAAGGCGAAGCCTCCCTTCGAGTGGACGCTCGCGGTGCGCGAGCGCGGCGCCGCCCGCGAGAAGACGCACGTCCGGATTAGCGGTAACGCGGCGACCCCCGGAAAGGAGGTCTCTCCGGGCTTCCTCGCGGTCTTCGGAAAGAGCGAGCCGAAGATCACGGCGCCGCCCGCACATTCGAAGACGAGCGGTCGTCGACGCGTCCTCGCCGACTGGATCGCCAGCGCGGAAAATCCGCTCACGGCGCGCGTGATGGTGAACCGAGTCTGGCAGCACCTCTTCGGTCGCGGGATCGTGCGCACTCCGAACGATTTCGGTCGTCGAGGTCTCCCGCCGACACACCCGCGTCTCGTCGATTGGCTCGCGTCAAGGATCTGATCAAGACGATCCTGCTTTCGAACGCGTATCGGATGTCATCGCGCGTACTCGACGAGAAGGCCTTCGAGGCCGATCCCGGAAACGATCTCTTCTGGCATCAGAACCTCCGTCGCCTCGAGGCTGAGGCGATCCGTGACTCGATACTCGTCGCGAGCGGCAAGCTCAACACGAAGGCCGGAGGGCGCGGCATGTTCCCGCATCTCAGTCCGGACGTGATCGCCGGCGGCTCACGCCCGGGTTGGGGTTGGGAGCTTTCGAGCGAGGAGGAGCGTTCGCGACGCAGCGTCTACATCTACCTCAAGCGCGGAACGATGATGCCGCTCATCGAGGGCTTCGACTACACGAACACGGTGCAGTCGATCGGAGCTCGTACGGTGACGACGGTCGCACCGCAGGCGTTGATGCTCCTCAACAGCCGCTTTCTGACGAAGCAGTCGCGCTATTTCGCGGCTCGCGTGGTTGCTGAAGCAGGAGATTCGCCGAGTGCACGTGTGGAACGCGCCTACCAGATCGCGTCCGCGCGAAATCCGACCGAACGGGAGCGAGAGATCGCGCGCGACTTTCTCGCTCGCGAGACAGAGGTCTGCGCGTCGAGCGCGCCACGGCTCGTCTTTCGTCCCGCCGTTCCGGCAGCGATGGAGCATCGCTTTCAAAACCGTCACCGACCCGAAGACTACTACTTCGACGCACCCGCGGGCTTCTCGTACCACAAGGGTGACTGGAAGGACGTCGGCGACTCGATCAATTGGACGGATCCGCAGCGCAGCCCCTTCGCGCTCTGGAAGTCGGA
>CAYZGY010001093.1:0-2632 GCA_964478085.1 uncultured Planctomycetia bacterium | reverse complement strand
CGAGCCCGCGCCCGGAGCCGGCAGTGATCCGGGCATGATGCGAACTCGAGCGGTCCGCGATGGAGACGACTGGCTCATCGACGGCGACAAGTGGTTCGCGACGGGAGCCGACGGCGCCGCGTTTCTCATCGTCGCGACGGTGACCGACCCGGATCGAGGCGCGAAGGAGGGATGCACGCTCTTTCTCGTCGACGCCGACCAACCCGGCCTCCGCGTCGTTCGACGCATCCCCGTCATGGGCGGCGGCACGCCGGGCGGGCACTGCGAGCTCGAGTTTCGCGGTTGCCGCGTCTCTTCGTCAGCGATGCTCGGTGGCGAAGGCAAAGGCTTCCGACTCATGCAAGCGCGACTCGGCCCCGCTCGCCTGACGCACTGCATGCGCTGGATCGGCGCAGCAAAACGCGCACACTCGATCGCGACGGAACGCGCGAAGGAACGTGAAGCCTTCGGCAAGGAGCTCGCGCGACACCAGTCGATCCAATGGATGCTCGCCGACAACGAAATCGACCTCCACGCCGCACGCCTGATGACGCTAGAAGCCGCGCAGCGCATCGCGAATGGGGACCAGGCCCGTCGCGAGACGTCGATGTGCAAAGTCTTCGTCGCCGAAGCGATCAACCGCGTCATCGACCGGTCGCTGCAGATCTGCGGCTCGCTCGGATTCAGTCACGAGCTGCCGATCGCACACATGTACCAAGAAGCACGAGCGTTTCGAATCTACGACGGCCCCAGCGAGGTGCACCGCATGGTGATTGCGCGCGAGCTGCTGCGCGACGCCTGAAGGCCCCGAGCAATCAGTCGAGCTCGACCAGCGCCTCGATCAGCCGATCGACCTCTTCCTCGGTGTTGTAGTGAAGAAGGCCGATGCGCACCATGCCGTCGGGCTCGAGCTCGAGCGCCTCGGAGAGCGGCTGTGCATAGAAGTTCCCCGACCAAACGAAGATCCCGCGCTCGGCGAGGTACTTCGCGATCTCGTTCGGCTTGCGCGAATCGTGCGTGATCGAGAAAGTCGGGACGCGCTCGTAAAACCTCGACGTCTCCGTGATGCCGAGCGTACGAATCGCCGGAATCTTCGCGAGCCCCTCCATCATGCGAATGCCGAGCGAGCGCTCGTACTCGACGATCTCGAGATACGCAGCCGTGAGCGATTCACGCCGTAGGCCAGGCTCGGGCTCGCCGTTCGCGCCGAGACCGGCGAGGTAGTCGATCGCGGCGAGAGCTCCCGCGATGCACTCGTGGTTCTGCGTGCCCGTCATCCAGCAGCCCGGAATCTCCGCCCCCGCCGGACGCACCCGGTACGCAGGGAGCGACTCGAGATGCTCGCGCTTGCCGTACATCATGCCGACGTGTGGGCCGAAGAACTTATACGCCGAGCAAGCGAGGAAGTCGCAGTTCCACGCTGTGACGTCGATGAGCTTGTGCGGCGCGTAGTGGACCGCATCGACGAAAAAGAGCCCGCCTACGGCGTGGACCATCTCGCCGATCTTTCGCAGAGGATGAATCGTCCCGACGGCATTCGAAGCCGCGCCGACTGCGACGAGGGCGGTCTTCGGCGTGATCTTTCGTGCTAGATCGTCGAGGTCGAGCGAGCAGTCGTCCGGACGGAGATCGACGTGCTTGAGATTCGCTCCCGCGTCTTCCGCGGCTCGCGCCCACGGCGTAAAGTTCGCGTCGTGCTCCGTGCGGCAAACGATGACCTCGTCCTCGCACGTCCACGTGCTGGCGAGAGCTCGACTGAGCGCAAACGTGAGCGACGTCATGTTCGCGCCGAAGTAGACGCAGTCGGGATCTTCGGCACCGACGAAGTCCGCGGCAGCTCGGTGCGCCGCGTCGAGCATCGCATCGCTCTCGACACTCGTCAAAAAGACGCCGCCGTGATTCGCATTGCGATTCGAGAGGTACTCCGAAATCGCGTCGATGACGCACTGCGGTACCTGCGAGCCAGCCGGTCCGTCGAAATAAACGGCCGGCCGACCGTCGACCTGGCGGTCAAGGGCCGGAAACTGACTGCGGATCGCGGTGACGTCCAATTGACTCATGCCGCTAACGTACCTTGCGGCGTCGATTCTGCAAGAAGTCGACGAAAACGGACTGTTCGAGACCATCGAGCGACGCAAAGTACGCACGCCCTTTGTTCGTCCGCGTCATCTCTTCGACAAAATGAACGAGCATCGGGTCGCGCGCCAGCATGAACGTCGTAATGGGAATTCCGTACCGCCTGCATTCGGCGGCCTCGTCGAGCGTCTTGTTGATGATCTTTCTATCGGCTCCGAACGTGTTGATGTAGAGCCCACCTTCCTCCCAAAGAGCAGTTGGTTTGCCGTCGGTGATCATAAAGATCTGACGGTTCGCGTGCTTCTTCCGCATGAGGATCTGACGGGCCAGGCGCAGTGCCGCGTGCGTGTTCGTGTGATACGGCCCGACGCCGCTGTAGACGAGGTCCTTGACGGGAATCTCGCGCGCGTCGTCCCCGAAGAGAATCACGTGAAACGCATCTTTCGGAAACTTCGTCAGGATCAGCTCGGTAAGCGCGAGAGCCACACGTTTCGCCGGAGTAATACGATCTTCGCCGTAGAGAATCATGCTGTGGCTGATGTCGACGAGAAGGCACGTCGCGACGAAGACGAAGGCC
>CAYZGY010001092.1:0-2636 GCA_964478085.1 uncultured Planctomycetia bacterium | reverse complement strand
CTCGAGGAGCTCGCCCGCGAGGCTGTGAAAGAGGTCGATGTCACGCGCTTCCGAAACGACGACGATGCGGTAAACCTCGCCACGAGTGCTGACGCTGCGTATCGCACGACGACGACTGCGCTCGTCCGAGCGCGAGAAAAAGACCGGCGAGAGACGCTTCGAGCGCGCCCAGACCTGCCGACGAACGCGCTGCGTCGCGGCCGCATCGTGCAGGCGGTCCCAGTCCGAATCGAGAAGAAGGAAGAGCTGTTCCGAGCGCCGTGCCGCGACGGTCGGGCGCTCGAGACGCACCTCGATCGTGACGGCCGAATCCGGCGACGAGATCCTGAAGAACCGTCCCGGGATCTTCGCCGGCTCGGGATCGCTCACACTCGCGAGACGAGTAGTCGGTCGGCGGCGCAGCCGGGCGTCGTCATCGATCACCCAACGTACGGAGGCCGGATGCGTCGCCGGTTCCTCGCTCGGCGCCCCGGAGTCGTCGACGAGCTCGAAACCCGTATCCTCGATGTCCTCGACCACCCCACCGCTCGAGAAGACGAGGTAGAGCACGAACGACAACGCGAGCGCCGCGGCTCCGGACATCGCGACGCGTGCCCATCCCGATCGATTCGCGCTCTCCTCGCGCGGAGGCACGTCGAGTCGGATGACCGAAGCCGACGAAGAGGCCCTCGCGGGCGTCTCTTCAGGTGCGATCGCCGCATAGATCCGTTCGGATCTCTCCGAGGGCCCTCGCGCCTCGCGCTCCTCGTCGAACCGCCCACTCTCGGAACCGAGAAAACCGTCGTAGGAGCCCGCGTACGCGTCGAATTCGCCACTCTCGCCGTCGAGGCTGTAGCTCTCGAGGCTGTAGCTCTCGAGGCTGTAGCTCTCGAGGCTGTAGCTCTCGAGCAGCTCGCGCGTGCCCCGATCGTACTCCTCGAGGAAGTCGCGACACCCACCGCAACGCGCAAGATGACGCCGAACTCGTCGTGCGACCGTCGGGTCGACGAGCTCGTCCTCCGCGTAGAGGATCAGGCTTTGGCGTAGGACCTTACAGGTGTCTCTCACGCTGGCGAGCTACGTTGACACGCCGTGCGAGTCGGGCTCTCGCTTGCCGAATCAGGTGGTCGACGCGGGCAAACGTCAGGCCCATCTCACGGGCGATCTCCTGGTAGGACAGTCCCTCGAAGTACTTGAGCTCGAGGGCCTGCCGCTCCAACGCCGGCTTCTCGGCAAGAGCGCGCGCGACGACGCCAGGCTCGCGAGGCTCGGGCCGCCGAGCGCGTCCGGAAAAACCGTTCCCGGAGAGGCTCAGCGCCCACTCGTCGAGCTCGAGACGACGCTCGAGCGCCCGCCGTTCCGCGACCAGGTGACGTACCCGGTCTCGGCAGAGGGAGCGTGCGATCTGAAAGAGCCACGGACCGAAGCGGTTCGGATCCTTGAGCTCCGCCAATCGGCGGAACGCTCGCAGGAAGGTCTCCTGGCAGAGATCCTCGGCCTCGGCTTCGCTTCCTCCCAGGAGACGCCGGCAGAGGCCGAAAACGGCCGCTTCGTACGCCTCGACGAGGGGCTGGAACGCCGCGCTCTCGCCGGCGAGGACTCGCACGACGCAGCGGGCGTCGGCAGTCACCGGCTCGTCCGCGGTCGGGACCGGCTCTTCGTCAGGGTGAGAATCGAAACGTTGACTCTTCATCAAAAGGAGATGTACGAGGGGCCGCGAGATCGCGAGATTCCCTCGGGGGAACGAAAATAGCAGGTCCTCACCGACCACGTGACCAAGCAAGCCATTCTCGCCAAAGGACTTGTGACCACATCAAGGCGACCGATTCGGCTCTGCGTCGCCCTCACCTCCCCGACAATCCCGCGAACATCAGATCCCGAAATTGAACTGATCGATGTTCTCCGCCGTAAAGCGGATCGGATCGGAGAGAATCACCATTTTCGGATCACGGTCCGAGAAAGTCAACTTGAGCGAATCGGAGATCTGATCTCCCGGCTCGAGCTTCTGACCGTCGATCAGCCGCTTGGCGCAGTGGACCGTGAGGTAGCCCAGCTCTCGCGGATCCCAGAGGAAGAAGCACTCGAGGACCCCCGCCTTGAGGAACGGCTTCATGCGCGCCGGTGTCGAGTTGCCGACGAGCTTGATCTTCCCGACGAGCCCGAGCTGCTGGATCGCCTTCGCGGCACCGGGCACGGAGTTCGAATCGTACGCGATGATCCCCTTGAGATTCGGTCGCGCGTTGAGCATCGCGGCGACGACCTCCTGCGCCTTCTTCTCGTTCTCTTGAGAGAGGCGCGTGTCGACGAGCGTCATCTTCGGGTACTTCGCCTTCGCGCGTGCCTCGGCGTAGACACGCCACGCATTGAGATTGGCCGCATCGCGACTCGCGAGGACGTTGGCCCACTCCCCATCCTCTCCGACCTGCCGCGCGAGCTCGTCCATGAGCGTCTCGCCGAGCACCTTGTCGTCGACCTGATTGACCATCAGGTCGCGGGCGCTCTCCGACGCGTCGGTGTCCCACGTCAGCACGGTGATCCCGGCCTCCTTCGCGTCGGCGATCCACTTCTTCACCGAGTTCGGGTCGTTCGGCGCGACACAGATCGCGTCGACCTCTTCGCGGATCCACCGTTTGAGAAACTCGTTCTGCTTCTCGGCG
>CAYZGY010001091.1:0-2638 GCA_964478085.1 uncultured Planctomycetia bacterium | reverse complement strand
TGCCGGGGTCTTTGTGGGGGGAGGGAGGGGGACGACTGATCGAGTCGTTGAGGTTCCACTGGGCGCGGATCGTCGCGAGGTCACCGATCTGGTCTTCCGCGACCATCCGACCGACCCGCCGGTAGAGCGGCGAGTAGTGGCGCTGGTGACCGACCTGGAAGACGAGGCCGCCGGGGAAGTTCCCGCTTCCCGACTCGCGCTTGACGAGCTCGACGATGTCCTGGTTCTCGCCGATCGTGAAGGCGAGCGCCTTCTCGCAGTAGACGTGCTTGCCCGCCTCGATCGCGTCGATCGCCATCGGGCCGTGCAAGTAGTGCGGCGTCGCGATGATGACCGCCTCGACGTCCTTGTTGTCGAGGACGCGGCGGTAGTCGTCGGTGACCTGCGTCTTGAGCTTTCGCTCGATCTTGTGGCGTTCCGCACGCCCGTTGAGCACGCTCTCGATCGACTTCTTGAAGTCGCGCTGCTTCCCGGCCTGCTTGTCACAGACGGAGATCGGATAGCTGCCCGGCACCTGGAGCGCCGTGCGCAGGAGCGAGCCGCCGCGGTTGCCGACACCGATATGACCGGTGCGGACGAGGAACTCGTCCTTCTCGTAGTCCGCGAGATCCGGACCGCTCTTCTTCTCGCTGATGTAGTAGCACGAGAGGCCGCCGGCCGCCAAACCACCCGCGGCCAAAGCTGCGGTGCCGAGAAGCTCTCGACGATCCATTCCGCCCCCCTCAGGGGACGAATCCGCGAAGCTGTCCTCGGGTGTGTTGTTCTCTTGCTCGAGCATTTCGAGCCTTCCTCCTTGGGGGACACCCGGGCGGGAACGCCAGGGCAAAATCGGCTTTCATGATACTCAGCGTCCGGGCGCCCTACCACCGCCAATTCGCGCCGGAGGGGCAATCGAGGGGGGTCGCCCCGAGTTCGCGAAAAGGTCAGCGGAGACTCGCTCTTTCCACCCCGCGGGAGGAGCGTTAGAATGGGTGGCTTCGAACGAGAGAACCAAGTGGCGGCGATCCGCTCGAGGCACGTCAGGACGGGCCGGCGATCAGGATTGCAGCCAAGACGGAGGATTCATGACCTCGCCCACCGAACGTTTCTGGATCAAGTTCATCATCCGCTTCGCTTTCGGCTTCCTCTTCCTGTTCGTCGCCATCGGACAGTTCGACGGCGGAAGCCCGATCGACCACGGCCCCACGTGGTTCGCCGAGACCCTGTCGAAGCCCTTCGAGTCCAGCTGGGTCGGCGCAGCGATCCCGGACATCACGGTCACCGTCGACGGCAAGGACGTAAAGCGGGATCCTTCGTACTACTTCCTGTTGGCTCTCCCGTACACGTTCGCGCTCCTTTCGATTCCGATCTTGATCGGCGTGTTTCTGCGCCCCGCACTTCGCATCGGAGCGGTCCTCATGGTCATGCTGGCTCTAGGGAAGTACATCACGAGTGGTCCCGACATCGCACCGGTGACGGACAACTTCGTCCTCGCGTTCCTGATCTGTGTCGGCCTCTACTTCCTCGGCCAGGAGGAACAGGCGAGCGAGACGGTGACGTCGTAAGGACGAACGCTCGCCCCACGAGGGGAGATCCGAATGTCCTGGGAATCAGCGCCGGACGACTCTCCCCTCCTCGAATCTTACTCGCGACCCGAGAGCGGCCTCGAACGCTTCGAGGCGCCCGGTCTCGGTACGCTCAACGCGCTCCTCCTCTCACGTGAAGGGCGGACGGACGATGAGATCCGATCCGCGGCACAGGAGGCGTTCTCTCGTCTCGAGTCTCTCGAAGAGAAGCTCTCGAAGTTTCGCCCCGAGAGCGAGATCTCGCTGCTCAACTCGCTCGGCGCGGACCGGGCCGTTCACGTAGGCCCCGAGCTTCTCACGATCTTGCGGGCGTCGCGGCAGGCTTGGGAGATCACGGGCGGAGCCTTCGACCCGACCATCGGCCGGCTGATGCGGGCCTGGGGACTCGTCGACATGGAGGGACGTGTCCCCGACGAAGCCGAGATCGACAGCCTCCTCGTGACACGAGGCATGGACCTCGTCGAGGTCGACGACGCGCAGTCGACGGTCCGCTTCACCCGACCGGGTGTCTCGATCGATCTCGGCGCCATCGGCAAGGGCTTCATTGCCGACCGGCTCGCCGAGCTCCTTCGAGACGCCGAAATCGCCTCCGGTGCCGTCCTCTCGGGCAGCTCGACGATCGTCGCCTGGGGATCGCCGCCCGAGGACGAACGCTGGCGTGTCGATCTCGTCCACCCGAACGACCGCGGCGAGTCCGTCGGCGAGATCGCGATCGAGCCTGGAGCGCTGTCGACGTCCGGAATCGCCGAACGCGCACTCCGCATCGGCACGGAGACGATCGGCCATATCTTGGACCCCCGAACCGGTCGTCCGATCGAGACGATCTCGGGCGCGACGGTCTGGTCGGAGAGCGCGCTCGTCGCCGACGTTCTTTCGACGACCTGCTTCGTCCTCGGAAGCTCTGCGCTCGACGCATCTTCGAGCACTGAGACTACATGCGTCGCGTCCCGCCTGCTCGACTCGATCGGCGCTTCGCGGGGCTCGATCCTGCTCCTGGACAACGATGAGTCGTCCTGGGGAGGACTGCGCAAGCGGATGTGGCACCTCGGCGAGGCAGGATTTCGGGAACTTGC
>CAYZGY010001090.1:0-2657 GCA_964478085.1 uncultured Planctomycetia bacterium | reverse complement strand
GGTATTTGTCTCGCGGAGGAGATGAAGAGTCTCGAACTGACTCACGTGCACGTGCACATGGCGAACAACGGAGCGATGGTCGCGCTCTTGGCGTGCGTCTTTGAATCGTCGATATCCTACAGTTTGACGATTCACGGGTCGGCCGAGTTCTTCGATGTGCACCGTCTAGCACTCAAGGAGAAGGCCGAGAACGCGGTCTTCGTTCGGTGCATCTCTGACTTCTGCCGTGCCCAGGTGATGACGTGGACCTCGAACGATTCGTGGTCACGTTTTCACGTGGTTCACTGCGGCGTTGATGTCGAGAAGTTCGCGCCTCGCCCGGAAGCCGACGACGATTCATCGCTTAGGTTGTTGGCGGTGGGCCGATTCGTGCCGATCAAGGCCTACCCCTTGCTCCTCGAGGCGTGCTCCGGGCTCGACGACCAGGGGGTTGAATGGTCGCTCGAGCTGGTGGGCTCGGGCCCGCTTCGCGAGGAGCTCGAGACTCGCGCGAAGCGCCTCGGAATCGAGGATCGAGTTCGCTTTCCCGGCCCGATGGGCGAGGAACAGATCACCGCTGTTTTCGATCGTTCGAATGTTCTCGTCGTGAGTAGTTTCATGGAAGGCGTTCCCGTGGTGCTCATGGAGGCCATGGCGAAAGAGCTGGCGGTCGTCGCGACACGGGTCGGAGGCGTACAGGAGCTCGTCGAGGACGGTGTCTCCGGCTGGCTTGTGAGTCCTTCGTCGGTCGAAGATCTGACGACCGCTTTCGTGCGAGCGTATCAGTCTCGCAAGACGTTGCGAGACATGGGCCGCGAGGGGCGCCGTCGGGTGCGAGCCAGTTTCGACGCATCCGCCAACGGGCGAGAGATGCGGAGGTTATTCGATCGATACGTCGCCGATTCGAGAGGCGCTGCAGTGTCAGTCGGCGGCCTCGATATTGATGCGAACTCGCGGAGTCGCTTGAAGCCGTGACGGAATCTCTTTCTTCGACGAATCAGGACGCGCTTCGCGATCATGAATCGCGACCCGAGCGCTATTGCATCGTGAGCCCCTGTCGAAACGAAGCGGCGCACATGCGTCGGACGCTCGACAGCGTGGCGGCGCAGTCGGCACGCCCAGGCGTTTGGGTCATCGTCGACGATGGCTCGACCGACGAAACTCCGGAGATTCTTGAGGAGTATCGACGTCAGTACGACTTCATCGAAGTCGTTCGCGCGAGCGATCGGGGGGACCGCAAGCTCGGCGGGGGAGTGATCGACGCCTTCTATCTCGGCCTCGATACCATCGAGCTTGAGCGGTTCGATTTCGTCTGCAAGCTCGACATGGACCTCGATCTCCCGGAGCGCTACTTCGAGTCGCTCATGCGGAGGATGGACGAGAACCCGCGTCTTGCGACGTGTAGCGGTAAGCCCTACTACGAAAACACACGAACCGGGGAGCTCGTCAGCGAAGGCTGTGGCGATGAGAACGCTGTTGGCGCGAGCAAGTTTTACCGGGTCGCGGCCTTCGAGCAGATCGGCGGTTTCGTCCACGAAGTGATGTGGGACGGTATCGACGGTCATCGTTGCCGAATGGCTGGCTGGATCGCTCGCAGCTGGGACGACGAGGAGATCCGCTTCCTCCACTTGCGCCCGATGGGCTCGAGTCACCGGGGCGTCCTGACTGGGCGTGCGCGCCACGGTCGCGGACAGTTCTTCATGGGTACACATCCGGTGTACATGCTCATCGCCGGCGTGTATCGCATGCTGAAGCCTCCTGTGCTTCTCGGCGGCGCTGCGATGATTCTCGGCTATTTTCGAGCCTTCGTGGGGCGTCAGCCTCGTTATGGCGATGAGGAGTTCCGCCGCTTCCTTCGTAAGTATCAATGGAATTGCTTGCTGCGCGGAAAGGCCAAGGCGACGGCCGCATTGGAGGGGGAGCGTCGCGACCTTTGGGAGTCCGATTCGGCCGCCGAGCCGGTCTGAGGCGGGCAGTCTGGTTTTCGGCCCCATCCACTCCGCCCGAGTAAGTCTTCGGCCGGTGTCAGGGTGGATGCATAACTTATAGCCAGTCAATTGGTTGAAGAAATCCCACCATTCGAAAACTTGTGGGATCTTCACCATGCGTTTTCTTGAAGCGCGCGCCATGTTCCGCTAAATCCGTCGTCGAACGAGGAATCTTCCGAGATTCAACTCATCCGAACAGACACGTCTTGGCGTGCGTTGCGCTCAGGCAGGATTGGGATCTTTTCAGAACCTCCTGCAGTTTCGGTGGGTCACGGCAGGGGTGGATCCAGCTCGATTCCACCGCAGACGAGGTGAATCATGGCGATCAGGGCACTCGCGCTGTGAAAACCGAACGCGCGACGCGTGACCATCCGCGTTTTGTTGTTGAGCCCCTCGAACACGCCGTTCGTCAGACGCGTCTGGACGTACGCGACGACGCCGTCGAAGTGCTTGCGGATTGTCCGAGCGGCCTTCACGAACGGCGCCAGCCGAGATCGTGAGCTCCATGCCGGCCATTCGCGCAGCGCCTTCTTCGCTCGCCTCGGTTGGCGGTAGTCCAACGCTTTCACGAGCGTCTCTTTCAGGAGGTACGGTCGGTACAGTTTCGCGTTCGTCTTCTGGACCTCGCTCTGCTTAGGTGATAGGAACTCTCGCCCCAGCCCCCTCCAGAACCCGAGCTCTCTCGGCCCT
>CAYZGY010001089.1:0-2657 GCA_964478085.1 uncultured Planctomycetia bacterium | reverse complement strand
GCTTCGCGGTCTCGATCGCGAGGCTCTCGGTGATGAACCGGAACCAGAAGTACGGGCCAAGATTGAGCGCGCCGCCCTTGTCGAGGTCGAGACGCTTGAGTCGACGTTTCGACTTTCCGTCGAGCGAGAGCACCTGGGTACGAATCTCTTGAATGGTCAGGTCCCCGAGAAGCTGCCCGGAGGTCTTGTCGTCGCTCCGGTGGAGCACGGGACCGTCGAGGAAGTCGCGGTAGAGAAGCGCGATCAAATCACGCTCTTCGGTGAGCTCGGCGAACTCGGGATGCTCGGGACGGTTCGATCGCGGCATGAACCGCGCGCGTCGCTCGAAGGGATCTGCGAGAAAAGAAACCCACTCGCGCTCCTCGATCTCCTCACCATGTCGAAGGAGACACTCGGGCTTGAGTACCGAGCGATAGAGCGTCTCGATGTGTCGCTGAAGGTCGAGAAACTTCCGCGCCTTGAGCAACGGATAATACTGCGCGTCTGCTGTTCGCAAGTATTGCCCGAGCGCCTCGCCGGCGATTCGCTTGAGCCAGAAGCCGATAAGGAGAAAGACCAAGCAGAACATCCCGAGAATGACCAGAGGCAATCCGAAGATCCTGTTGACCGTATCGAGAGGACCTTCGAACGTCTCCAGTTCGAGAACGTGCACCAGGCCTGCCAACACACCGAGCAAACTCCCGAAGAGTATCAATCGCACCGCCGGACGCTTCGAAGCGGTGATGACGGCCGATGCCACACGGTCGAGAATCTGCGGCCCGGTCGTGATTCCCGACAGATCTGCCCAGAATCGCAGCGCGCCAAGAAGCTCCTGGAGAATCTCGCCGAGCGCGTTTGCGACCGCGGTGATCGCTTCGACCGGATTTGCCTTCCGCGCCTCGGGGAGAATCCTCCGCAGGATCGGAATTCTCCGAATCAGCGGCAGATCGAAAATCCGCAGCATGCGCGTCATGCGCTCAGCGCCTTCTCGTCCGAGGAAGCTCAGCGCACGGGCGACGTCACAGGTCAAAAACGTCTGAATGACACGCTCGAGATGCACCTCGCCGCGTACGTCGGTGATTCCTCGTCGGTAAGGCAGATCGAGCCGACCGGAAACCTGCGTCTCCGCGCCCAGAGTCGTGACGTGGATCGGCAGGAAGTCCGAACGCGTCTGCCAGAGCATCGCCGAGTACGTGTTGCGCATGAAACGCTGACGTCGCGCCTCGAGGGTCAAAGTACGGCGACGAAGCGGCGATTCGGGCGAATCACTGACTGGCTCTGAGCCGAACAGAACGACGTCCCGATCGAGCACCTTGCGAAAGCGCTCGACGAGCCGATCGACGCCTCGGGAGAGAAAAACGAGCAGACGATAAACTCGGGAGAAACGCACCAATCTCGCCCATCGCGACGCGACGCGAACCGCAGAGACCGACTGCACGTGATCGATGTGCGAGAAGATCAACGCGTACGGAAGCGCCGGTAAGCTCTCGAGCCAGAAGTGGCGCATGAAGTAGCCGCCGTTCCACCCTGCGAATCGCCAGCGCACGAAGAAATCGAGCTGGAAGAAAGCGCAGAAAACGAGATCGACGTAGTGGAAGCGCTGCAACAACTCGAAATCGACCTCGGGGTCGAATTGAAACTCCGCGATGATCAACCCGAGAAAGAGGAAGACGAGCACCGTGATGAATCGCTCGAAGAGCCGCACGGGTCGCGGGCCGAAGAAGTCTTCCAACCTCTGACGAGCGCGCGTCTCGTTCTCCGCGATCGCGGCCTGCCGCCGCGTACGCTTGAGCTGGCGGAAGTCTCTCCGAGCACGCACACGTTCCTCGTCGCCGACTTCTCCTTTCTTCGTCACCCGCGCGCGATAAGGGCTGAGAAGCGCCCAGAGGACGTCGGCTCGTTCCTGTAGCGTCGAGAGCACGTCGAGGCGCTCGGCCGGATCGAGGCTGCGGCTCTCCGAGAGCGTCGAGCTGGCCTCGTCCACGAGATCCGTGATGGAGACGTGCGCAAACTGCGCCAGCTCCGCCGAAGAGAACCCCTCGAGCGCGCTTAGGCTCCGCGCGAGGTGTTCGGAGCGGCGCGAATAGAGCTCGTCGAGATTGAACTTCGTTCCCTTCGTCGACACGTCGACGCCGGGCTGCTCGAGAACACGTGACTCGAGCTGGTACGACTCGAGCACGATGCGCCAGCTCGTCGTGGCCTCGCTGAGATTCGTCTCACCCGAGGCCCCACCGGGATCCGACCCGTAGCGATCGAGTCGAATCTCGAGTAGTCGTTTGCGCTGTTCGCCGATCTCCTCGGCCATGCGCTCGGCCCCCTCCGTATCATCGGGACGGAGACGCGTGAGCTCGCGACATCGAATTCCAGCGCGATCGTACTCCTGCTCGAGGAGGCTCAAGGGATCGATCGTCAGCTCGTTCGCGAGAACGTCTCCGAGCCAGAGCGCCCACCGAAGACGCTGGCCGAGCTCCACGGCGTTCTGAAGCGCCGCCTCACGGTCACTCCTGACACCTTCCTCGAGACGCTCGAGCTGCGCCTCGACCTTCTGGAGCTCAGCGCCGAGAAGTGCGTGTGCTTCCTCGATCGGAAGTTCGCGGAGCTTCTCTGCGTACTCTCGCCTCGCGTCACTCCAATCCTGGATGATCGCGGGCGAAAGCTCATCGGAGGCCGCCGACTCG
>CAYZGY010001088.1:0-2661 GCA_964478085.1 uncultured Planctomycetia bacterium | reverse complement strand
CACGAGGAGCGACCACCAGCCGAACTTGAGGTGGCGAACGATGAACTTCGTGTTGCGATCGAGGTTTTCCGTGCTCACGGCGTCTCCTGGAGATGTTCAGGGTCTTCACGACTCTTCGCCACCGAATCGTACTCGACGTCGCCCGGAACGGGAAGGCCCTTGAGTTGGCTCGGGCGCTCGCCGAGAATCACCCGGAGACCGTTTAAGACCCGATAGAGCCCCAGGGAGGAACGAAGGATGGCCAGACGCATCACCCGACGCCACATGCTCCGCAGCACGGTTCTCGGTAGCACGGCCGCGAGCGGCTTCGCCGTCTGGACAGCCGCCGGCATGGACGTGCTCGGCGCGACTCCGCCGAGCGAGAAGCTCCAGGTCGCGATCGTCGGTGTCGGAGGGCGCGGCGGCGCCAACTTCGGAGGAGTCCGTCGCGAGAAGGACGTCACCGTGACGGCCCTCTGCGACGTCGACGAGAAGCGTGCCGGCGGCCAGTTCGCGAACGCGCCCGCGGCGCAGAAGTACACCGATTTCCGCAAGATGTACGACCGAACCGGCAAGGACATCGACGCGGTGGTCGTCTCCACGCCCGACCACACGCACTTTCACCCGTCGATCCAGGCGCTCGACCTCGGCAAGCACCTCTACCTCGAGAAGCCGATGGCACACAAGGTCTGGGAGTGCCGACAGCTGACCGACCACGCTCGCGAGAAGAAGCTCGCGACGCAGCTCGGCGTCCAGCGTCACACGATCGAGAACGTCCACCGCGTCGTCGAGCTCGTCCAGGCGGGCGCGATCGGCGCCGTCCAGGAGTGCCACGCGTGGGTCGGCGGCTCGCGCGGCATGACCGGCATGCCGAGCGACAAGCCTCCCGTGCCGCCGCACCTCGACTGGGATCTCTGGCTCGGCCCTGCCGAGGAGCGGCCCTACAGCCCGAAGTACGCGCCGTACGGCTGGCGTTTCTACTGGGACTTCGGCACGGGCGAGACGGGCAACTGGGGTTGTCACGTTCTCGACATCCCCTACTGGGCGCTCAAGCTCGGTCACGCGACGCGCGTCGAGGGCTCCGGCCCCGAGCCGCACGAAGAGATGACGCCGAAGTCGATGACGACACGATTCGATTTTCCAGCGCGAGGAGACCTCCCGCCGGTATCGCTCCACTGGTACCACACGAAGAGCGGTCCGCCGATCCTCAAGAAGCACGGACTGCCCCACTTCGGGACGGGCGTCCTCTTCGTCGGCTCGGAGGGCATGCTGATCTGCGAGTTCGGCAAGAGGAAGCTGTTTCCCGAGAAGAAGTTCAAAGACTTCCAGGGCGTCGCGAGAACGATTCCGAAGTCGCCCGGCTTCTACCGCGAGTGGGTCGAGGCGTGCAAGGGTGGCGAAGCCGCGACCTGCAACTTCGACTACTCGGGACCGATGGCCGAGACGGTCCTCCTCGGAAACGTCGCCTACCGCGCCGGCAACTTCGACTGGAACGCCGAAAAGCTGATCGCGAAAGACAACCCGAAAGCGCAGAAGCTCCTGCGCGACGAGTTCCGCAAGGGTTGGGAAGTCTGAGGAGCCCCCGAACGCGAACCGCCGCTCTCGTCGCGCGTACATCGGGGCGGAGGTATTTCGACATGAACCGACGCACCGTCGCCCCTCGTCTTCTCGAGCTCGCCCTGGTCTCCACTCTCGTCTCGCCGGCTCTCGGCTGCTCTCCGTTTCGGAGTATCGGAATCGAGCAACGCGGAGCCCATCTGACACTGCTCGAGTCCGGCACGGAGATCGCAGAGCCGAAGGCGAAAGTCGCTCGTGAGATCGTCTCCGAGGTCAATTCTCGGCGCGGTACTCTCGCGAAGACGAGCGCAACGCTCGTCGAGAAGGCCTTCGCGGAGACGAAACGCCAAGTCGACCTTCGCATGCTCGCTAAGAATCGTGACAACGGACGAGCTCAGCTTCGGGACCTGACGCCGGACAAGGTCTTCATCGAACGGCACCGTATCCTCGACCACGAGAACGAGGCCGAGCTCGCGGAGTTCCTTCACAGTCGTGACGATTGGGCCCGCGACTGTCTCGGGGAGATCGAGCGTCCCGAGAATCTCCCGGATGGGAAGAGGATGTACGTCCGACTCGACGCCCGCTCGTTCGCTTACCCGAGGTCGCCCCTCGCGATTGGCGGGCCAACGCCATCGACCGTCTTTTGCCAGTCGAGCGTCCAGTACTACTCCGAGGTCCCGATCGGCAGTTCCGTCGCGTCGGAGCTGACCACCCTCCTCCGTGAGCAGGTCATCGCCGAGCTCGAATCGGCCGCGTTGAAGCGCGGTCTCGATACGCGGCAGCATCCGTCCGCAAGATCAACGCCAGGGCCGTCCGCAAGATCATCGCCAGGGGAGACGGGAAACTGAGCACAGAAACGACCTCCCTCGCCGACCGAGTCTCGAATTGGGGGCTCTTCGCAGGGCCGATCGGCGCCGCGCTCGCGTACTGGCTCTTGCCCGTGATCGACTCCGAGATGCCGCAGGCCGCCTGCGCGACGGCAGCGATCGCGACGTGGATGGCGGTCTGGTGGATGACCGAGGCGATCCCTCTCGCGGCGACCGCGCTGATTCCGATCCTCGCGTTTCCGGTAGCGGGAGTCTTTCCGACCGGCGAAGGTCACCCGTCGGCGATTCGTCAAGCTGC
>CAYZGY010001087.1:0-2662 GCA_964478085.1 uncultured Planctomycetia bacterium | reverse complement strand
GAGGGCAACAAAGCGAGCGGGTGAAGACGCCGCTCATGTGCACAATGATTTCTGAGCGCGAGCATAAGTACTCGGTTTCGAGTTCTTACGCTCGTTTTGCGGCGTCCGCCAATCGGGAACTCAGCTCCTCTTCCGCAGCAGCTGCGCGATGATCACGGCTGCCGTAAACGCGATGAAGAAGCCGATTCCGATCGGGCCTCCCTTCTTCCACGCCATGAAGACGGATCCGACGGTCGCGAAGGTCGCCGAGATTCCCATCAACGCGTTGAAGAGCACACGGCGCCCGCCTTGCGGCAGATGCTCGCCGAGAAAGCTCTTCTGGTTCATCAGCAGGAAGAACGTGATGTACGCGACGGGTAGCAACATGAAGCCGAAGACCGAGGTCGGCACCGCGAGGTAGAAGCCCAGGTCACCCCAGAGGAAGGGACCGAGGACTCCGGTCGCCGCGGCAAGAGTTCCGAGTCGGTACGACCATCCGGTCTGCGGCAAGTTGAACATCTCGCAGATGACGAATCCCGAGATCAGCATCAGCAGCGTGATCGTCGAGAGCGCCATCCCGAGCACTCCGAATCCGAAGACGTAATTCGCGAGTGTCTCTCCCGTCAGCGGCGAGATCGACTTGGCGAGATCGTGCGCGCTACGCGTGACGAGCGACGCGGCAAGCTTGCGCTCGTTGATGTCGACCATGTCATGCGCGGCGAGCATCGCTGCCGTCTTCGCCTCAGCGCCTTCAGCATCTTCAGCTTTGAGCTTGCCCGCGGCCTCGAACGCCGTGATGACAACCTCGTTCCCCGACTTCTTGACGCTACCGTCGAGGTACTTGTGGTACTCGCCGAACTTCTTGCCCTCCGTCACCTCTTTCTCGACGAGGCCGTCGTGCGGCTGCGCGTGGAACTGGTTCGCTGCCGCGATCACGACGCAGCTCGTCGCGAGCACGAACGGGATGAACATTCCGGTCGAGAGATCGAAGACGGCCAGACCGCGGAATTCCTTGCCCCAACCGCGCTTGAGCAGGGTGTACGGAAAGAGGAACGTCATGTTGATACCGACGGCCGTCGCGGCGCCACTGACGAGGATGTCGCGCTGCTTCGCGACGATCACCTCTTCCCAGTACGTGCGCGCCTCGGCGCTCAAGCCTTCGAGGTACGGCAAGAACTCCGGCGACGGATTGAAGATTCGCGAGAAGTCCGGAACGAATCCGCTCCAGACGGCGCCCCAATCGAAACCGCTCTCCGACGTGCCGAGCACGATCGCGACTCCGCCGAAGCAGAGCACGATCAACGCGACCATGACCTTGAGCACCAGCTCGTAGATCTTGATGCCGAAACCGCCCCGGTCGTAGCTCCACGTGATCAGCGTCGTGATGATCAGGATCACGGTGACGATCAGCACCTTCGAGCCCAGATCACCGATGGCTCCTTCGGGGCCGAGCAAGCGCGGCAGAAGATTCTGCTGGAGGACGTTGTTCGCGAGACCGTATTGCGGCAGCGCCCAGACCATGTTCGCAAGCAGCGTCGCGGCCGCCCATCCCCAACCGAGGACCGGGTTGACGTGCTCGTTGATCGCCTGGAACGGTCGCTTGCCGGTCGACATCGTCACGTAGCCGATGGCGCTGAGCATGATGATTCCCAAGACCATCGCGAAGGGCTGCATCCAAAGGAGCGAAAAACCCGCGAGGACGCCGAGGAAGAGACTGCTCGAAAGCGATCCACCACCGAGCGTGATCGCGCTCTGCAGCCAACCGGGGCCGGAGAGCTTGGCGTAAGCAGCGAGCTTCGCGCCCGTACCTTTCTTCGAAGCGTCCACCAAGAGTTGGCGATCTGCTTCCAGCTTGGTCTGTGAATCGCTCATCGCGTCGCGTCCGTGTCGTTTGTTGAGGGGAATCGGATGCAGGAAGGAAAATCGAAACCACAACGATAGGAAACGCCCGGAACGCTGTCAAGACGACCGGAGGAGCCGAAACCGCGTCAGAGGCCGCGGTGGATGGCCTCGGGCGACTCGGATACAGTAGCGAGATGTCGAATCCGGACTCTGAAGCGCCGGGATCCGCGCTCAGAGCCGCTGGGGTCGAGCGGAGGATCCTCTTTTTTACGTGCGTGGGGCACACGCTGACGCACGTGTTCATTCACTTCTTCACGGCGATTCAGCCGCAGATGCGCAGCTCGTTCGAGATCTCGGACGAGGGGCTCACGCGCATCGGATCGATCAGCCTCGCGCTCTTCGGCATCGGCGCGATTCCGTCCGGATGGCTCAGCGACCGCTACGGGGAAAAGCCGCTCCTTGTCGCGTTCTACCTCCTCTCGGCGCTCGGTGCGCTCTGCGTCGGCACGGCGACCTCCGCGTGGATGCTCGGAGTCGGCTTCGCGCTCGTCGGCATCGGCACGAGCATCTACCACCCCGTCGCGCTCGCGATGATCTCGAAAGGAATGCGATCTCCCGGCAAGGCGATGGGAGTCAACGGCCTCTTCGGGAGTCTCGGCACGGCCTTCAGCCCACTCATCGCCGCGGGCGTCACCGCCTTGACCGGCGACTGGCGTTGGGCCTTTCTCGGCCTCGTCGCGCCGACGATCATCATCGGTCTGTGGATGGCGAAGTCCGATCTCGGGGGGAAGCTCGATCAGGACATCTCGGAGGAGACGGCGGGCTCGGAGGACGACGGGGC
>CAYZGY010001086.1:348-2666 GCA_964478085.1 uncultured Planctomycetia bacterium | reverse complement strand
CGCGGATGTCGTAGACGCGACCCTGCCGAGCGACGGGTGCATCCGGGGCTGCGCTCGTTTTTTCGCGCTTGTCGGTTTCCTGCGCAATCCCAGCCGTGACGATCCACGGCAGCAAGAAGCAGCAGCAAGAAGCAGCCGATGCGCCACTTCATGGCACATACCTCCGTTCAGACGGGCTGATTCTTCTGGGAGACCTCTCTTCTGCCGGGGACGAACTTTGATCGTACTTCGTGCGGCGCGCTTCCGTAAATTCGGAAACTTTCGAGTATGGACCCGCAAGTGATAGCATACGTGGTCATGCGAAATCGAATGCGCCCTCGACACCGAACAAGAATCGCACTTTCTCGGAGCATCCCGGTTCGCGGTCTGATTCTCACGCTCCTCTCTATCCACGCGTCGGCCGATGAAGAGCTCTTCGAGTCGAAGATTCGACCGCTTTTCATCGAGTCGTGCTCGAAGTGTCACGGGGCGAAGTCGCAGAAGGGCGGAGTGCGTCTCGACAATCCGAGAAAGCTCCTCGCGAACTCGGACGGCGAAGCGATCATCGTTCCGGGAAAGCCAGAGGCCAGTCGACTCGTCGCGGTGCTACGGCACAAAGGCGAGATTCGCATGCCGCCCAAGCGCCCGCTCTCCCAGGAGAAGATCGCCACGGTCGTCGAGTGGATCCGACGCGGAGCCGTGCGACCGGCGGCGGGCTCGATCGAAAAGAAGACGAGCCCCACCACCGATCCGAAGGAGCCCCACTGGGCCTTCCAGCCGATCACGGCCGCCGCACCACCGAAGACAGACTCCGATTGGGCGCTCGACGAGGTCGACCGATTCGTCGCGGCGAAGCTCGAGTCTGCGAAGCTCGCTCCGTCGCCCGCCACGGACAAAGCCAGCTGGCTCCGACGCGTGACGATGACGTTTACGGGCCTCCCTCCGAAGCCGGAGGACCTCGACTCGTTCCTCGAAGACGACCATCCCGACGCGTTCGAGAAGGTCGTCGATCGCCTCCTCGCATCACCGCGTTTCGGCGAGCGCTGGGGAAGACACTGGCTCGACGTCGCGCGCTACGCCGACACGAAGGGCTACGTCTTCACCTCGGAGCGTCGTTTCCCCTTCTCGTTCACGTTCCGCGACTACGTCATTCGGTCCTTCAATCAGGACTTGCCCTACGACCAGTTCGTCGTCGAGCAGCTCGCGGCCGATCAGATCGAGGAGCCGCGCGATCCACGCGCGCTCGCCGCGATGGGCTTTCTCACGCTCGGCCGTCGCTTCCTCAACAACCCGCACGACATCATCGACGATCGCATCGACGTCACCACGCGCGGCTTGATGTCGCTGACGGTGCAGTGCGCGCGTTGCCACGATCACAAGTACGATCCGATTCCGACGAAGGACTACTACTCGCTCTACGGCGTCTTCGCGAGCTCTCAGGAGCCGAAGGACCTGCCGAAGATCGGCCCGCCGGAGGGTCCGGATCTCATCTCGAGCTTCGAGAAGGAGCTCGCGAAGCAAACTGAGGTTCTCGAAGACTACCGCGATAAGAAGCACGTCGAGCTGGTCGCAGGCATTCGAGCGAACACGGGAGCCTACCTCGCCGCCATCGCAGCCGGGAAAGCCGAGCTCCCCGAAAGCTACAAGAGCATCGCGGGAAAGCATGCGATCGTCTCGACGGCTCTCGCGCGCTGGAAGCAGCGGCTCGCCGTTCGAGCGAAGCCGGGTGATCCCGTCTTCGGTGCGTGGCACAGCCTCGTGACGTCGAAGCCCGATTCGGTCGAGACGGCTTTCGGTGCGTGGAAGAAGAGCCCCGCGCATCAAATGACGAACCGCTACGTGCGCGAGGCTCTCGTCGAACTGGATCCGAAGCGTCGTGAGGATGTCGTCGCTGCTTACTCGAATGCGTTCCGCCGAGTCCTCGAGGCCAAGCAGATTCCGACCGGCGAGCATCGATCGCCGCACGAAGCCCTGCGGAGCTTGCTTTTCGCGGAGAACGCCCCGTCCAATCTGCCTCTCGACCTCGCGCGACGACACTTCGGTCGCGACGTCCGGGACCACCTGCGCAAGCTTCAGAACCGGGTCGACAGAGTCTCGATCGAGCACGCAGGCGCGCCGCTGCGCGCGATGACGCTCGTCGATCGCCCGAGCCCGAGCGAGCCGTACGTCTTCCGTCGTGGCCAGGCGGGCAATCGAGGAGAACGAGTGCCGCGGCAGTTTCTCGAGGTGCTCTCTCGGGACGAGCGCAAGCCGTTCTCGAAGGGATCCGGCCGCCTCGAGCTCGCGCGCGCGATCGCGAGCGCCGACAATCCGCTGACGCCTCGATCGATCGTCAATCG
>CAYZGY010001086.1:0-338 GCA_964478085.1 uncultured Planctomycetia bacterium | reverse complement strand
ACTTCGGCCAGGCGCTCGTGCGCACTCCGGCCGACTTTGGCATTCGGAGCGATCCGCCGACACACCCGAAGCTCCTCGACTTTCTCGCGTCTCGGCTGATCGCCGACGGCTGGTCGCTCAAGCTCCTCCATCGGCGACTGGCTCTCTCGGCGACCTACCGGCAATCGAGTGTTGTCGATCCTGCGAAGCATGCGATCGATCCCGATAACCGGTTCCTCTGGCGCACGAACCCCCGACGCGTCCAGTTCGACGCACTCCGAGATTCGATGCTCCACGCCGCGGCCAAACTCGACCATCGCTCGCGCGGCAAGTCGGTCGATCTCTTTCGTCGCACGTAC
>CAYZGY010001085.1:0-2666 GCA_964478085.1 uncultured Planctomycetia bacterium | reverse complement strand
AGCCCTTCTCGCCGTAGACGATGCAGCCGTTGTCGATGCCTTGCTCTCCGTACGGTGACCAGAGCCGCTGCTCGAAGACCACGCACTTGTCGTCGTAGTCGTAGACGACCATCTGCGTGTCGGGCGTCTGCTGATCGTCGTCGAAGTGGAACTTGCCACCGCCACAGCTGATCGCGTTCGGCAGGCCCGGATCTCCCATGACCCACTGAGCGACGTCGATCGAATGCGCGCCGTCGTTCCCGAGGTCGCCCGTGCCGTAGTCCCAGAACCAATGCCAGTTGTAGTGAAAGCGATTCGGGTTGAACGGACGCTCCGCTGCCGGGCCGAGCCAGATGTCGTAGTTGACGTGCTTCGGCGTCGGCGCGTCGTTCTTCTTTCCGATATTCGCGCGACGCTGAGAGTTGATCACGCGAATCTTCCGCACGGGACCGATCGTCCCCTTCTGGATGAGCTCGATCGCATCGGCGATGTGATGTGAGCTGCGGCTCTGCGTTCCGTGTTGCACGACGCGCTTGTACTTCTTCGCCGCCTCGACCATCCAAAGCGCTTCCTGCACGTTGTGCGCGCACGGCTTCTCGACGTAGACATCCTTTCCCGCCTGACAACCCCAGATCGTCGTCGGAGCGTGCCAGTGATCGGGCGAGGAGACGACGAGCGCGTCGACGTCCTTGTCGTCGATCAAGCGTCGCGTGTCGTCGTACTTTCTCGGCGCCTTGCCGCTCTTGCTCTTGACGCGTGCCGCGCGGCTGTCGAGGACATTGCGATCGGGGTCGCACACCGCGACAATCTCGACGCCGTCCATCGAGCCGAAGCCATCGATGTGGTTTCGTCCTCGCCCACGCAATCCTGCGACCGCGACACGAATCGTGTTCGCCGCGTTCGGGTTCGCGAAGATCGCCGGTGCCGCGACAGCTCCTACCGAAGCCGCTACCGAAGCCGCTGCCGAAGCCGCTGCCGAAGCCGCTGCCGAAGCCGCTGCCGAAGCTCCTAAGAACTTTCGTCGGGCGAGTTGCCCATCGCTCGTGCTTGTCGTCTCGTTCGTGCGTTTGTCGTTCATTGTCGTCTCTCCGTCCGCGCTGAATATCTCCCGTGGACCGGCCGTCTCAGCTCTTAGATTACACAAGACAGCACGGCAGCGCACCGAAACAGATCTGAGACGAAACGAGGAAAGATCCAGTATCGGCCGCGCCGAGAGAGCCTGCTAAGATGCCGGTTTCCCGAACCTCCATCCGAGTAGGCACCATGCACCCCACCACTCGCCCCCACTCCGCTCTCGGCGCGGCCTTTTTGACGCTGTCTTTCATGCTCCTCTGCCTCACCCCTCTTGCCACGACGTCGTGCGACAATCCCGCCGACGACGTGCAGAAGGCTCAGACGAGCGATCCTTCGAAGACCGACTCGGCTGGAGCAGGCGCGAAGGCATCCGGCGAGACGGTGCTCGCGATCGACAACTCCGCGTCGAAGTTCGACTTCATCGGTTCGAAAGTCACCGCGTCGAAGAAGGGCGGCTTCAAGAAGTTCTCGGGATCGTTCCGCGTCTCGGCGGACGGCAAGTCGCTCGTCGGCGGCGACATCGAGATCGACATGGACTCGACCTACTCCGAAGCCGAAAAGCTCACCGCGCACCTCAAGAACGCCGACTTCTTCGATGTGCCGAAGTTCCCGACCTCGAAGTTCGTCGTCACCTCGGTCAAGGAAGGCGCGAGCGCCGCAAAGATGCCGAACGCGACGCACACGATCGCCGGCAACCTGACGCTCCACGGCGTGACCAAAGGCATCGAGTTCGCGGCAAAGCTGACCGTCTCGAGCGGCAGCGCTCAGCTGGAGAGCGAGTTCTCGATCAACCGCAAGGACTTCGGGATCATGTACGAGGGCATGAAGGACGACCTGATCCGCGACGATGTCGTCCTGATCGTCGATCTGAAGAGCGCGAAGTGATCACCGCGTCTACTTGATCAACGACTCGAGCTGGAATCGAGCCGCGAAGGTCTCGAGCGCGCCGGGCGTCGTGAGGATGTGCCACTCGTTCCACGCCGAGAAGCGTAGCTCGGCTTTCGCGTCCTCGAGCGCCTCGTTCACCGCCCGGGCGACGCTTCGCGCGTCGTAGTAATGACGGTGGTTCCCCGCCGTGAACTCGTACGCCTTGCCGCTCGCCGTGAAGTTGACCGTGTAGTCCGCTTCCTCGTCCGTCGAGCGCGTCTGATTCCACGTCTGCTCGATGTCGCTCGGCTCGAAGGCTCCGAGGCTGACCTCGGCGAACTCCCGTACGAGCTCGGGATGCTGGACGGGGAGCTCCTGCGTGTCGATGCCTGAGCGGACGAGGATGCCGCGCTCCTCGAAGACGGCGGTCAGGAGATCGGCGAACGATGCTCCCTCACCAGCCTCCTTACGGATTTGGGCGATCGCCTTTTTCGTCGGCGCCTTCGCGATGACCGAGTCCTTCACGGCCTGGGCGAGCACCTCGCCGAAGCTGACGTTTCCGAGAAGTCGGTCGAGCTCGGTCTTCCACTTGGGGATGCGCTCCTCGACGAGCCCCGTCGAGATCTTCGCGGCGTGCTTGCCGCCGATGAGCGCGATGGACCGCACCATCTCCTGGAGGGACGCGTCGGTCGAGTCCTCCGGAATACCATTCGCGATCAGATCGATGATCTCCTTCTCTTCCTTGC
>CAYZGY010001084.1:0-2666 GCA_964478085.1 uncultured Planctomycetia bacterium | reverse complement strand
GCGGAGACTGCAGAAGGCGCTCGATCGCATCGACACGCTTCCGGACGTCGCCCGTACGCAGAGCGTCCTCGACACGCAGCGGATCTTTCTGAGCGGGGACGACGAGTTCATAGAGGGTTTCATCCAAGGTGTCACCGAGACCCCCGACATCAAGATCGACGCGCTGAAAGACCTCACCGAGGACCTGCTCGCGCAAGGCACGATCATCTCTCGCGACGCGAAGCACGCCGCGGTGGTCGTTACGCTCGCCGATCCGTCCGAACGGGACATGGAAAGCAATGTCCACCTGGTCGATTCGATCTGGACGATCTTCATCGAGGAGGGCTTCCCGGAAGACAAGCTCCATCGGGCCGGCTCCGTCGCGGTCGTTTCCGAGATGATGGCGCAGACGCGCTTCAACGTGAAAAAGCTCTTCCCGTTCGTCTGTGTGCTCTTGATGGTCACGGTCTTCGTGATCTTCCGGCGCTTCTGGCCCGTCATCGTCTCGACGAGCGTCGCGGTCGTCGCGGTGATCTGGACGATGGGCGTCGCGATCTGGATGGATCCGCAGATCAACATCCTCCTCGCTGCCGTGCCCGCAGTGATCCTGATCATCGCCTTCAGCGACGTGATTCACCTCTGCAGCGCGTACCTTCTCGAGCTCGGGGACGGTGACGTCCCCAAGGACGACGCGATTCTGCGTAGCGCGGCGGACGTCGGAACGGCCTGCGTGTTCACGTCGATCACGACGTTCGTCGGCTTCCTCTGCCTTTCTCTCGTGCCGACTCCCGTGTTCCGCCAGATGGGGTTCATCCTCGGCCTCGGTGTCGGCGTCGCGCTTCTCATCGCGATGACGCTCGTGCCGATCCTCTTTTCGATCATGCCGAAGCCGAAGCCCTGGCGCCGGAGCGGCGCCGCGTCTCGAACGCAGGATCTGCTCGACCGAGTGCTCGAGTCCTGCGCGAGCGTGAGCACGACGTACCCGCGCAGCATCATCGCGTGTTTCGCGGCTCTCTTGGTCGCTTGCGGCGTCGGCATCTCGCAGATCGAGATCGAGAACGTCCTGAGCTCTCGCTTCTCGAAGAGCAACCAAGTGAGGAAGGACGTCGACTACTTTCTCGAGCACTTCGCCGGAACGAACGTCCTCGACATCTACGTCAACATCGACACCGAGGGAACGAGCGACTTCCTCGACCCCGAGAACTACTTTCGCGTCGCCGCGTTCCAAGACGCCGTGCACGAGATTCCTGCGGTCGACGCCGTCCTATCTCCCGTGACGCTCCTGCGTGTCGCGCACGCCGCGAACACGCCCGAAGGCGAGGACCCGACCGATCTCCCGAGGGACCGACAAGAGCTCGAGCAGTATCTGACCGCGCTCGAGCTCTTCGACGCCGAGTCGCTCGGCGACTTCATCAGCCCGGACTCGAAGACCGTTCGCCTCCTCGCACGGCTTCACGAAAAGGGCCTCCGCGAGACCTACCGAACGGGCGAAGCGGCTCGCGCCCTCGCATCCGACCACCTCCCCGAGCATACGAGTGTCGAGCCGACGGGCATGTCGTATCTCATCGGCGGCTGGCTCGGTGAGCTCCTCATCGGTCAGAAGCGAGGACTGCTCGTCTCGTTCGTGACCATCGCATTCCTGATGACCCTCGCGCTCCAATCGATCAGGAGCGGGCTCTGGTCGATGATCCCGAACCTGCTTCCGCTCATCGCGCTCGGTGGGTACGTCGGGCTCTTCTGGGAGAAGGTCGACTCCGACACGTTCATGGTCGCGATGCTCGCGATCGGCATCGGTGTCGACGACACGATCCACTTCCTCGTCCGCTACCGACTCGAGGCCGCGCGCGAGCCCGATCGTACGAAGGCGCTCCAGAACACGTTCCACTTCGCAGGCAGAGGAATCGTCATCACGACGATCATCCTGACGATCGGCTTCGCGCCGTTTGCAGCGAGCGACTACTTCAGCCTGCAGATTCTCGGGACCCTGCTGCCGATGGTTCTCGTCATGGCGCTCCTCGCCGACGTCCTCTTGGTCCCGGCGCTCGGGAAGGTCGGGATCCTCGAATTCCCGGGGCCGAAATCGAACGACGCGCCGCCTCGGTGAAATTCGCCCCGATCCGTCACGACGAAGATGGATAATATCTTAAATTTCATATTATCCATATATATACTAATCAAGGTGTCGGTCGAGCGATGCAATCGAGCCAGGAGACTCAAGCCTTTAAGGAACATTGATTTACGATGCTCCTGAAGTGCTTTGTGGCGCTCCTCGTCATGGCCGCGACCATCGGTGGCATCGTCGCGATCCAGAACAACAACCCGGGGTCTCTCGGGAACAAGCTGACCATCGGGCCGGCCCTGGCCCTGCCCCTCGAAGCGATCTATCTCTTCGTCGTGCTCATCGGATTCACCGTCGTTCAGCCGAACGACTCGCGCGCGGTCGTGTTCTTCGGAAAGTACATCGGTACGATTCGTGAACCGGGCTTCTGGTGGGTGAAGCCGTTCACGATGCGCCACAAGGTCTCGCTACGCGTGCGCAACTTCAACAGCGAGCGCATCAAGGTCAACGACGCGCGCGGCAATCCGACGGAAACCTCCGCAGCTCTCAAGAAAGAGGTCGAGGAGCGGCTCGAGGCCGCCGGCGTCGAGATCGTCTAACAGCCCGTTGAAGAAGTCGATTCGGCGTC
>CAYZGY010001083.1:0-2668 GCA_964478085.1 uncultured Planctomycetia bacterium | reverse complement strand
AAAGGTTTCAGGTCACTTCCATCCTCCTTTCCCGAGCTTGGCCTGGCGCACGCCCATCAAAAACAGGGGATCCGACGCCGAAACGCCGAATCTCCTGACGGGACAGATACGGGAGCTGACTATTCGAATTGTGTCGCGAGGGCGAGCGGGATCGACACGGAGAACGTCGCCCCGTCGCCTTCCTCGCTCTCGACGCGAATACTTCCTCCGTGGCCATCGACAATCTCTCGTGCGAGCGCGAGGCTGAGTCCGTGGCCGCTCGTGTGGTGATCGGAGTCGAGATCGACGAGCCCCTCGAAGACCTCGTCGACGTGATCGCGCGGGATTCCCTCGCCACGATCAGTCACCTCGATCGAGACGTCCGTCTCCCCCGTGCACACGCGCACTTCGACACGCCCCCCTTCGGGAGTGTGACGCACGGCGTTATCGAGGAGAGAGACGATCACGCGGAGGAACTCTCTCTGATCCGCGAACAGGACGATTCCCTCCTCGCAGTCGACGTCGATCACGATTCCTCGCTCGCCGGCCAACCCCTCCACCTTCGCTCGCGCATCGTCGATGAGCGCGTCGAGTGGTAGAGATTCGAGGACGGGCATCCACTGCCCGGATCGCATCGAGCTGAGAGCGAGCGCCTTCTCGAAGAAGGAATGCAGTCCGACCGCGTTGCGGTAGATGATCTCGGCCAAGCGCTTGCGCTCCTCTTCATCGAAGTCGTCCTCCGCACGCAGCAGGTCGGCGGGAAGGATCAGACAATTGAGCGGCGTACGCACCTCGTGCGCGAAGAGCGAAAGGACATTCGTCTTCAGCTGGTCGATCTCCTCCGCGTTCCGAAGCTTGACGAAGACACGCGCCTTGAAGAGCAGCTCTTCGGCCTCGAACGGCTTCGTGATGTAGTCGTCGGCTCCGGCCTCGAACCCGCGGATGCGGTCGTGGATCAGAGTCTTCGCCGAGACCATGAGAATCTTCGTATGCCGGAGCGCCGGATGCTTGCGGATCTCCTCGCAGACCTCGTAACCGTTGAGCGTCGGCATCATCACGTCGAGAAGCACGAGCGCCGGCTTGAGAGTCGCCGCCGCGACGAGGGCTTCCTTGCCGGAGGATGCCGACCGGACGTCGAACTCCTCGCCGAGGATCTCCTCGATGATCTCGAGATTCTTGCCGTTGTCGTCGACGGCCAGGACGCAAGGCTTTCGGTTCATGACACGGTGCCCTCTCCCGCGAGAGGCAGTCGGATGGTGATCACGGTGCCCTCACCGACCTGGCTCTCCGCCGAGATCTCGCCACCGAGGGCGCGAATGATGTGCTTGGCGATCGCGAGGCTGAGACCGTAACGATCGGTCGACCCCTCGGACTGCCGTTCGAGATCGACGACGTTGTCCGAGAAGTCCTCGAAATCGGAGAACTCCTCGAAAATCTGCGGAACGAGGCCTTCGGCGATACCGCAGCCGTCGTCGGAGACCGTCAGCGCGGCCTTGTCGCCGTCTCGGGAGACGAGCACGGCGACCTGCCCTCCCGATGAGCAGAATCGGATCGCATTGTCGAGGACGGACGCGACGACCTGCGAGAATCGCTCGCTATCGACGGCCACCGCTGCCGAGTCGTCCGTCGAGATCTCGAGCTGAACGCCGGCCTATTGCGAGGCAGCCGCAGCTGCCTCGACGCACGATCGAGCCCGCTCTCCCAGCGAAACGACCTCGAAATTCGGCTTCCAGTGACGCGAGCGGAGCGTGCTGAGGTCTAGGAGGCGCTCGAAGAAGGCGTGGAGCCTCATCGCGTTGTGGTAGAGCAGCTCCGCCAAGCGCTTTCGGGTGCCGTCCTCCATCGAGTCTGCACTGCGCAGCATGTTCGCGGGGACGAGCAGGCTGTTGAGAGGCGTGCACGTCTCGTTCGAGAGGATCGAGAGGATATCCGTCTTCAGCTGGTCGATTTCCTGCACTGATTTGAGCTGCAGAAAGACGTCGACCTTGAAGCGGAGCTCCTCCTCATCGAACGGTTTGACTACGTAATCATCCGCCCCTGCCTCGAATCCCTCGAGACGCTCCTCCACCTGCGCCTTGGCGGAGACCATGATGATCTTCGTGTGTTGGAGCTCCGCGTTCTTGCGGATTTCCTCGCAGACCTCGAGACCTGACATCCCGGGCATCATGATATCGAGGAGCACGAGATCCGGGCGCATCGACTGCACCCTCTCGAGCGCAGACGGACCGTCGGGTGCCGACTCGAATTGAAATTCATCCCCGAGGATCTCTTCCAGGATCGCGATGTTGGTGGGGTTGTCGTCAACCCCGAGTACTTTGTGTTTCGGAGACATCGGTTCTGTCCCTATTTGTTCCTCGTGCGGCGCTGCCAATCGCCGTGTCCCGTCGTTTCTCAACTGCGAGGAGTTCTTCGTCTGCGAACGACGAACACCTTTGGGTCGAATGGGCATCGACGACTGGTAACGAAAAAATAGAGAGTCCCGCCGATCTTTTTTTTGCGTAGCCCTTCGTCGGAAACTAGTACTCCCGCTTCGCGACCCATGCGCGACAAGAACTACGTCGTTCGCTCCAGAGGAGCACTCGAGCACCTGTACACACCCAATCACGAAGGTTGGTTCATCGTGTAGGAATACGTACCCGTCAGTCGCGAGCCTGTCGTCCGTGATGTGTGCTGAGACGGCTTCTCCACG
>CAYZGY010001082.1:0-2672 GCA_964478085.1 uncultured Planctomycetia bacterium | reverse complement strand
CGGGAAGGAACCACGTGTCGTTGCCGAGGTACTCCGCGCGGTCGCCGAGAATCGAGAGGATCTTGTCGAAGGGGACATGGGCCGTCTCGGCGTTCGCCGAGATCTGCTCGCGGAGGTCGAGATTGACCGCGAGGACGTCGACTCGCGGGAGGATCGTCGGAATGGCCGCCCACGTCGTCAGCGATCCACCCCTCTTCAAGGAGTGGACGAAGGTCGGCCGGTAGGCGAGTCCGTACCGGCTCACGTACTCGGAGAGCTGCGCCTCGAGCGCGGGGACGCCCTCTGGAGAGCACGGCGGAAGATGCTCCATGCGCAGCGGGACGGAGTACGAGCCCATCGCCAAGAGCTTCAACGACGTCCCGCGCGGCGGCTCGAAATCGGAGCGCAGGCGTCTTACGGCGGCGACGAAGTCCTCGACGGCGCCCCTCTCCGAGTTGATCGGGGACAGCGTCGTGGCGTCGTACGATTCGCCGTTGTCCGCTTCGACCGTGCCGCCGCCCCAACGCACCGCGGCGCGCAGGATGCGGAACGCCGAGCGCCAGTCGCGTCGGCTCGCGAGGTCGCTCAGGAGCATCTCGACCTCATCGTCACGGAGAAAGAACACGACCCCGCGAACGGAACCCTCACCGACGATCTGAACGACGGTCTCGCCGTCGCCCTCGTCGAGCTCGGGATCTTCCCAGAGCTCGAAATCGACCTTCGCGGCGAAGGCTTCGACGATCTGCTCCCACTGCTCGAGCGAGAGCGTATTTCCGGTGAGCTTGAAGACGACTGCCATGATCCGACGTTGATTCTCTGAGACCCGAGCTTTCTATCCTCCGGCCTGGCTCCGGAGAAATCGAGGCTGTTTGCGTCCATCTCGCGGGGCCGTGGCGTACAATGTCCGAATCGTTTACAGACTCCGGTTCCGAGGAGGGATTTCATGAGCCGCAGAACCACTCGCCGTCAGTTCCTCGCCACCTCGAGCGCCATCGCCGCGCCGCTCTTCATCCCTGCCGAGATCCTCGGCCGCGATCCGAAGAAGCCCGCGCCGAGCGAGCGCATCACGATGGCTGCGATCGGCGTCGGCGGGCGCGGCAGCACGAACCTCGGGATCTTCCACGGACGTCCTGACGTCGAGGTGGTCGCGGTCTCGGATGTCGACGCGCGTCACCTCTCTCGCGGTCTCGGTCGCGCGGGGCTGAAGGCGAAGGACGGCTCGAAGGACTTTCGCGAAGTCGTCGCTCGCAAGGACATCGACACCGTCATGGTCGGCACGCCCGATCACTGGCATGCGCTCATCGCGATCGCCGCGGTCGAGGCCGGCAAGGACGTCTACTGCGAGAAGCCGCTCGCGGCGTCGGTCGCCGAGGGCCGGGCGCTCGTGCGTGCCGTGAAGGCGTCGAAGCGAATCCTCCAGTGCGGCACTCAGCGACGATCGATGGCGGGTTGCCGCTTCGCGTGCGAGCTCGTGCGTAACGGTCGAATCGGCAAGCTCCAGAAGGTCGAGGTCGGCGTGCCGGGTCGTTTCGCGATCCGCGGCGGTTTCACGGGCCTCGAGAAGGAGCAGCCCGTGCCGGAGGGCTTCGACTACGAGACATGGCTCGGCCCGCGCCCGAAGGCGCCGTACACCGCTGCGCGTTGCCACTTCAACTTCCGCTGGGTCATGGACTACGCCCCGGGCTACATCACCGATTGGGGCGCTCACTACCTAGACATCGCGCATTGGGGCATCGGCGCCGACGATGACGGTCCGGTCTCCATCGAGGCGACGGACGTCAAGTTCCGCGAGAAGGGCATCTACGATGCGCCCGAGAGCTTCAAGATCACGTACACGTACCCGAACGGTGCGCAGGCGCTGATGTTCTCGACGACCGACAAGTCGAAGTGGGGCATGCGCTTCTTCGGCGAGAAGGGGACGGTCTACGTCGAGTCGCAGAACGTCGTGACCGACCCGTCGAGCATCAAGACGACGAAGATCGGCGAGGACGAGATTCGCCTCTACGACGCGAAGAACAACCACCACGGCAACTTCATCGACTGCGTGCGCTCCAGGAAGCAGCCGTCAGCGCCCGTCGAGATCGCCCAGAAGTCGGCAGCGGCGTGTCATGCAGGCGGCGTCGCCTGCCAGGTGGGGGGCAAGCTGCGGTGGGACAGCAAGACCGAACGCTTTGTCGCGAATGAGGCAGCGAACAAGCTTCTCGACCGTGGCCTGCGGGAGCCGTGGGAACTCCCTAATGCATAATCCCGGAAGGGGTTAGTGGGGTTGGTCGGCAAAAGAAAAACGGCGAGAATCAAAGAGTTGAATCTCGCCGTTTCCGTCGCGCTCGAACGAGGTCGCGTTCGAACGAGGCCGCCTTCGCTCGAGCGTGACGCGAAAGTCTTATCGAAGCGGTCGCTTACGAGGACTTCGCCGGGGCCGACTCCGTCTTGTCGCCGGTCTTGGCGCCGGTCTTGGCGCCACAGCCGACGACGGTGCCGAGCACGAAAAGCGCACAAAGCGAGAGAGCTACGAGCTTCTTCATGGAATTCTCCTTGAAGTGGATGGAAACAGGAAATTGGGTCAGGAGAGTGAGCCCCCCACCCCGGGGAAAATCCCCGCGTATTCACCAAGTTGTCTCGATAGGGATTGCCGGCTCGAACGATCCGATATTCCGAGTCCGCACTTCGCGTTCGCGTTCGCGTTCGCGTTC
>CAYZGY010001081.1:0-2672 GCA_964478085.1 uncultured Planctomycetia bacterium | reverse complement strand
GCCGAGCGTGCGCCGCAAGAGCTCACCTCCATCGCGCCAAACACGCAGCTCTCGCGTTACTACGATGCGAACGCCAACGCCGAGCTCGGACGCGAAGCGGCCGAGTCGACGAGCTTCGGGATCGGAACTCGATTCATGAGCACGTACCTGCTGCCCTTCGAGGTGGTTTCGGTGCTGCTCCTCGTCGCCATGATCGGCGCGACTTACATCGCCCGCGGGCGATCGGAGGACGACAGCGCGGGAAGCGATCTTGTCGTCGAAGGAGGCGCGGAATGACGCTCTCCGGGCTTAACATGCAAAACATCCTGGCTAACACGGTAGCTGACCTGCCGGCTGGAGCCGTTCTCGATCACGTCGGGCTCAAGCACTACCTCGTGCTCAGCGCGATTCTCTTCGGGATCGGCCTTCTCGTGATCATCACGCGCAAGAGCACGATAGCCGTGCTGATGGGCATCGAGCTGCTCTTGAACTCGGCGGGGCTCAACTTCGTCGCGTTCGCGCGCTTCTCGTCGTTGGCAGATCGCCTCGACGGTCAGGTCGTGACTCTGTTCGTGATCGTCATCGCCGCCGCGGAAGCGGCTCTCGCGCTCGCGATCGCGCTCAATATCTTCAACTCGCTCAATAGTGTCGAACTCGACGACGCTCAGACCCTGAAGGGCTAGTGCCCAGGTACCGGGCTGGTCGAAAGGCTTAATTCGAAACCGACATGTTCGATCCGGAACATTACCTCTGCGGCTGGGCACTGATCATTCTGATCTGCCCGCTCATCGGCTTCACGATCCAGATCTTCTTCGGAAAGAAGCTGCCGCGTCAGGGCGATTGGATCCCGACGACCTTCATGTTCATCCCGATGTGCATCGCCACGTGGATGATGGTGAAGCTCCTCGGCGGCGAGACGGGTGTCGAGCCTCAAAAGTGGACGCCCGAGCTCGGATTCAACTGGATCGCTGTCGGGCCCGAAGAGGCCAAACAGCAGCTCTTCAGCCTCAGCTTCGGAATCCTCGTCGACAACCTGACGATCGTGATGCTCTTCGTCGTCACGCTCGTCGCGTTCCTCGTCCATCTCTACTCGATGGGCTACATGAAGGGGGAGGTGCGGTACAACCGCTTCTTCGCGTACCTCGGGCTCTTCTCGTTCTCGATGCTCGGGCTCTGTATCACGTCGAACCTCCTGTTCCTCTTCATGTTCTGGGAGCTCGTCGGTCTGTGCTCGTACTTCTTGATCGGCTTCTACTTCGAGAAGCACTCGGCGCAGTGCGCCTCGATCAAGGCGTTCATGACGACGCGTATCGGCGACATGGGCTTCCTGATCGCGATTCTCATGATCGCGTCGGTCGCCGGAACGCTCGAGTTCGACGGCATCTTCGAGAGCGTCCGAAGCGGCGCCTGGAACGGTCAGGCCGGTTGGCTCGGTCTCTCGGCGATCACGATCGCCGGACTCGCGCTCTTCCTCGGACCGATCGGTAAGTCGGGTCAGTTCCCGCTTCACATCTGGCTCCCGGACGCCATGGAAGGCCCGACGCCCGTCTCCGCGCTCATTCACGCGGCGACGATGGTCGCGGCCGGCGTCTACCTCGTCGCGCGTATGTTCCCGTTCCTCGCGGGGCAGCCGTACTTCTCGGGAGACTACTTTTCGAGCGACGCGCTGCTCGTCGTCGCGCTCGTCGGAGGATTCACCGCGTTCTTCGCGGCGACGATCGCGTTCACGCAGACCGACATCAAGAAGGTCCTCGCGTACTCGACCGTCTCGCAGCTCGGATACATGATGCTCGCGCTCGGCGTCGGTAGCGTCTCGGCGGGGCTCTACCACCTGACGACACACGCGTTCTTCAAGGCTCTGCTCTTCCTCGGCTCGGGTAGCGTGATTCACGCCGTTCACTCGAACGAGATGACGAAGATGGGCGGACTCGCGAAGAAGATGCCGATCACGCACTGGACGTTCCTGATCGCGTGCCTCGCGATCGCGGGTCTGCCGGGACTTTCGGGATTCGTCTCGAAAGAGGCGATTCTCGGTAACGCGCTCGCCTACGGTCAGTACAAGAACGCGGGAATCATTCACTACCTGCCTTTCGCCTTCGGAATCCTGACGGCGGGTATGACGGCGTTCTACATGTTCCGCCTCTACTTCCGCATCTTCCACGGCAAGCCGCAGGACGAAGAGGCCTACGCTCACGCGCACGAGTCGCCCCCGTCGATGACGATTCCGCTCTGCGTGCTCGCGTTCCTCGCGGTCGTCTCGGGTGGATTCGTCATCTGGGGCGCGTGGTTCACGGCTCGCGTCAACTACGAGCTCCTCGCGCCGCCCGGTGTCGTCGGGGCCGCCGCGGGGGCGTTCTACGACGTCGCGCATATCGCGCCCGCCGTCCACTACGGCGTCATGGCGATGTCGGTCACCGCCTTCCTCGTCGCGGTCGGTGGGGCGTTCTGCTTCTTCCACCCGAAGGGCTTCCTCTACGGTCGCGAGCTCGTTCGCCCTGGCACGCCGATCTGGCCCGTCTACGTGTTCTGTAAGAATCTCTGGTACGTCAACCCGTTCCTCGTCTGGCTGGCCCTGCGAGTGCTCCACACTTGCCACGTCATCTGCGGCTACTTCGACCGCAAGGTGATCGACGGCTTCGTCAACTACTGGGGAACGATCTGCCAGTTCACCACGGCCGCCGCGGGCACCGTGG
>CAYZGY010001080.1:0-2687 GCA_964478085.1 uncultured Planctomycetia bacterium | reverse complement strand
GCGCGATGGACGCATCCGGCTCCTCGAGTCATGGGTTTGCTCCGCGCGCCGGCACTGAGAGCGGCCGAGAGCCTCGGAAGTCTTCCGAAGGTCCGACTTGCGCTGGCTCGTGCCGGTGGTGCTATCATGTTCGAACCTGAAAGCAGAGAGGACTCAAACCATGCAACGTACCCGTCTTCCGATACTTGTCGCCTTCTCGATCGTGGCTTCGCTCTTTCTAATGGAGCGGAGCTTCGCCGACGATTCCAAGAAGAAACCTGCGCAAGCGAAGGCCGAGAAACCCAATCCCGCGATCACGCCGCTCCCTCGAGTCAACGCCTGGTGGTTCAAGCGACACGCCGAGAAGATGGAGCTGATCGAGAAAGGCGAGTTCGACCTTCTCATGGTCGGTGACTCGATCACTCACAACTTCGAGAGCGAGAAGCACGGCGCGAAGGTCTGGGAGAAGCACTTCAAGCCGCTCAAGGCGATCAACCTAGGCTTCGGCGGAGATCGCACGAACCACGTCCTCTGGCGACTCGACCATCTGCCGAGACTCAAGAAGGCGCCGAAGGCCGCGTGCGTGATGATCGGCACGAACAACATCTGCTGGGGAAGCGACAAGCCCGCCGAGGCCGCGGTCGGCGTCCAAGCGATCGCGAAGAAGCTCCACTCGATGTACCCCGAGATGAAGATACTGGTCCTCGGCGTCTTTCCACGGCGACGCGAAGCGACACACCCGCACCGCAAGGAGATCGTCGAGCTCAACTCCTATCTGCCGAAGCTGCTGAAGGACATCAAGAACGTCCAGTACCTCGACATCGGCGAGAACTTCCTCGACGAGAAGGGACACCTCTCGAAAGAGATGATGCCCGACACGACCCACCCGAGCGAGAAGGGTCACCAGGTCTGGGCGGACGCGATCGAGCCTGTGCTCAAGAAGATGATCAGTGGGTAGCGAGCCTACTTTTGCAGTCGCTTGAGTAACGCCTGCGTCGCCTTCACTCCCTCGACGGGCCCGAGCTTGTGGCCCTCGTACTCGATCGCGACGATTCCGGTGAAGCCGGCCTTCTTGACGGTGTTTATCAGACGGTTGTAGTCGAAGCGCTCCTCGTTGCCGTCGGCCTTGAAGTTGTGGCTCTTGGCCGAGACGACGTCGGTGTACTTCATCATCGCCTCGGTCCCGATGTAGAGCTCGGCCTTCTCGAACTTGCCGAAGTCGGGCATCAGGCGACAGTGCGAGTGCTTCAGCTTTCCCGCGAGCTCCGCGAGGAAGGTGCCCTTCGCCGACCACCTCGACGCACCCGGCTCGATGACGACCGTCACGCCCTTGGACTTGGCGTAGTCGGAAATCGGCGTCAGGACCGCCATCGACTCGGCGATCGCCTTGGCGCGGTCACCGCTCTGCGCTCGCAGGAAGACGCGCACGTACTTCGCACCGAGGATGACGGCCTGGTCGACGGGCGCGCGGAACTTCTTCGCCTCCGTCTCGGGATTCGCGGCGGTCTTCGAGTTCGCGTTGACGACGCCCGTCATCACGAGAAAGATGTTCGACCCGACCGAGTCAGCGCGCTTGCGAAGCTCCTTGTAGAACTTCGGATCGTTCCGACTCTCTTTCGGAAACCCGCCGTCCCAAACGTCGATGTCGGTGATGCCGAAGGTCTCCTTCGCAAACTTCGGGTAGTCGAAGGCGTGGAGCTTGCCCGACGAGAACAGCTGTCGCAGCGAGTACATCGACAGACCGATGCGGTACGTATCCTTGCCCTTCTTCTTCTCGTCGGCCATCGCCGGGCTCGACGCGAAAACGAGAATCAGTAGACCGAGGAGCGCGCTTCGGGCGTTACGCTGTTGCATGGTTCGTTCAGGCCTTTCGTCCAAGCTCAATTCCAGGTGATCGTTCATGTCTTTCGTTTGCAGCCGAATATCGTACTCGGATCGAGCGCGTCGTATCGACCTCGTATCCGTCGCGGCCGCCCTTGTCGCGATCATTCCGCTGCTCTCTGCCGAGGAGTCGAGGAGCTTCCGCACCGACGAGAACGGCACGCGCGTCCTCAGCCCTCTTCCCCCACCGGGCGTCCACCCGCGCGTCTACTTCACCGCCGACGAATACCCTCGAATCCGCCGGCGTCTCGACACGACTCGCTTCGGCAAGAACTTCAACCCGACCGTCCTCGCCAACCCCACTCAAGTGCGACGCATGTACGCCGACCTTGCCGAGCTCGAAGAAAACGCGACCACGACGGAGCTGATCGTCAAGCACGTCCGCTCCGACGAGGGCCGCAACATTCGCTGGGGCATGGCTTCGGTCTACGCGGTCGCCTACGACGACGCCGAGCTCCGCGATTTCATGGCGCGCGTCTTGACGAGCTACGCTCGCCTCCTCCTCGCCTCGAAGGACGACAAGGACAGCCACGTCGGCGTGATTCAAAAGCTCTGGACAACCACGCAGTACACCGTCGGCGAGAGCTGGACGATCGGCGCCTCGGGCGGCGCGGTGAGCTACGACGTCCTCCACCCGACGATGACCGAGACGCAGCGCTCGATCGTGCGCAAGGCCATCGCGACCGCGACGAAGGGACGCACACCGTACGGATCCGGCCTGCCCATCGGATTCGGTGTCAGCAATCACTACGGCTACCACGGTGATCTCGCCGTCCTCCTCTGCGCGCTCGAGGGGGCGGCGGGTTTCGTGCGGCCGCCCTGCGACC
>CAYZGY010001079.1:0-2697 GCA_964478085.1 uncultured Planctomycetia bacterium | reverse complement strand
GCGTCGATATCGAGCACGCGATCGATCGCTTCCACGCACGGCACGAGCGCGTCGACGCGATCGCGCACGGCAAGCCCGTCTGGATCTCCGAGACGGGTTGGCCTTCGGACGGCGAGCCCGAGCTGGACGCGAAGCCGTCTCTCGCGAGCGCGGTCCGCTTCTTTCGAGAGTTCCGTGCTTGGGCCGAGGTGCACGACGTTCCTTTCTTCTGGTTCGCGTCGTTCGACGAGGCCTGGAAGGCGAAGTCGAAGGAAGGCGAGCAGGGTGCGCACTGGGGGCTCTGGGATCAGCATGCGAAGCTCAAGGCCGACTTCTTCGGTCCAGCGTCGGACGGCTGGATGCGTCCGAGCGACGCGTACCTGCGAGGCGAGGAGAAGCTCGGCGGGGAAGGGAAGCCACGTCTCGAGGTGACGAGCTACCCGGCCCTCGGGAAGCGAGGGAAGATTCGGGGAAAGGCGTTTCACGTGCGTCCTCGAGATGCGCGCGTCGCGGTCTTTCTCTTCGCGGGTGGCAACTGGTGGGTGAAACCGACCTACGACGAGGCGCTCACGCCGGTTCGGCTCGACGGCACTTGGGGCTGTCATGTCGCGACCGGAAAGGGTGACGAACAAGCCGCGAAGATCGCCGCGTACCTGCTTCCGGCTTCGTACACGCCGCCTCTCGTCGCGGGTCACCCGCAGCTGCCTCTCGAGATCGCCGCGAACGCGCTCGACGGATTCGTGATCGAACGTCGAGCCGAGGCCCCGCCGAAGTGATCCGTCGCTCCGTCCTCGTGATTCGAGTACCGTGAGGCGCATGCCGCGAGGACGAACACGACGATTCTCCGGGGCCGTGGCAGTGGGGGTCTGCACCATCGGGATTTGGACGTTCATTCGAACGGACGCCACGTCGCAGTCCGAGCGTCTCTCGGGCAAGGCGTGGATCGACATGAACTACGGTACCTTTCTCTCCTCGTCGATCGAGCTCGAGGGAGCCGTCGAAGCCGGAGAGCGCGGGAACATCGTGCCCAAGGGTATCGCGATGCGTCTCGACACGGCTGCGGCGAGCGTCGCTGAGTCGGGGGGCTTCTCGCGAGGGCGCTGGTTCGCGCTCTTCGATCCCGACACCCTGCGCTGGGTCGGAGCTTGGCGCGGCGAAGGCGCCCTCGACTGGCGCGGCGTTACCTACGACGGCGCGCACAAGGAGTTTCCGCGCGCGGTCGGGGAGGTCCTCTTCCGCAATTCGGTCGGGCCCGGTTGGGCGGAGCCGGACACGAGCAACTTCGAGGACCTTCGCGTGCTCGGTCGCGACGGGGAGCGCTACGGTCCGTTGCCGCGTTCGTGGGCGCATTGGAAGGGACTGTACGTTCACAAGGATGATGTCGTCCTCTCCTACACGGTCGGAGAGACGGCTGTTCTCGAGAGCACACGCGCCGACCTCCACGAGGACCTCGACGCGGTCGTCCGATCGTTCGAGGTCGCGCCGCACGACGACGATCTCCGGCTTCGCATCCTCGAGACGCGTACGAACGACCCCGCTCTCGTCGGCGGGGAGCTCATCGATTTTCGCGAGCTCGAGAAGCCCGGCTCGGCGATCGACGAGATCGCGCTCGTCTTCGATCGCCCCCGGGATCCGAACGGAGCCTTCCGCTTCGATGGCCGATCGACCCTCGATCTCTCCCTCGTCCACTCCCGCAAGCTCGCGATCGGCGATCGCGACTACAGCGTCGTCGCCCGTATCCGGACCCAGCGAGACGGAACGATCTTCGCGAAAGCGCCGAAGCACGGAGAGTGGACGCCCGGCGGTCACACTCTCTTCATTCGAGACGGCCGCCTCGCGTACGACGTCGCTTGGGTCGGTGACACTGTCGCGGAGGAGCGCATCGCGGACGGAGAGTGGCACACGGTCGCGCTTTCGTATCGGCACGAGAGCGGCCGCACCGAGCTTTGGACGGACGGACGGCTCGTCGCTCGCGAGGAGCTTCCGGCCGAGTTTTCGCGAGAGAGCTTGGTCGCTCGCCTCGGTTACACGTCGACGAACTTTCCTGTCGAGGGGAGCGGCTTCGAAGGAGAGATGGCGCGCGTGCGCGTCTTCTCGAAATCGCTCGACGCCGAGGAGGCCGCCGCTCTCTCGAAGGACGATGCCGAAGCCGAAGGCGCCCTCGCCGAGAGTTTGGCCGCCGATTGGCGTCCGACCCATCTCCTCGCTCGCGACGGCGAGCTTCTCGTCGACGATCGCAGCGGCCGAGGAGGGGAGCTGAGCTACCGCCGAGTCGAGCGCGAAGGCACGAAGCTCGTCTTCGACGACGGCGTCTCACTCCTCGTCGAGAACTCGGACGACTTCGACATGACGACGAAGGACTTCTCGATCGCCGCGCGCTTCCGCACGCGCGAAGGCGGAACGCTCGTCTCCTTCGCTCCCGAAAGAGGCCCCTGGGCACGCGACGCGAAGTCGCTCTTTATCCAGGACGGAAGACTCGTCTACGACATCGGCTGGGTCGGAGCCGCGCGGTCGGACGACGAGCTCGAGGATGGTGAGATCGACGACGGAGAATGGCACGTCGCCCTGATGACTTGGGAAGCCGCGACGGGAACCGTCCGCTTCTACGTCGACGAAGACCCGAGACCGGCACGAAACGACTCCGACTCCGACTCCGACTCCGACTCCGACACCGACACCGACACCGACACCGACGCCGACACCGACACCGACACCGAC
>CAYZGY010001078.1:0-2699 GCA_964478085.1 uncultured Planctomycetia bacterium | reverse complement strand
CTTGACGCAGGCCATCCCCCTTGGCGCACACCCAATCACTCTCGGCGCACACCCAACCACCCTCCGTCCGAAAAACCGAGTGACGAGATGCCCGACCCCGACAAAACTGGCGGCGCCTTCAAGATCGACGAAGAGCCCCTCCGCCAATGGATCCTCAAAGCCCACCACTCGAACCCGAAGCGTGAGGATGCTTCCGGCCGCGTCCTCGACGCAATCCGTCACTTCCTCTCCGGTCCGATCGGCGGGCTGAGTTCGCCGCGCTACTGGTTCCATGATCGCTCCGATGTCGCGCTCTCGGACTTCGCCGCGGAGCTCTACGAAGCTCATCCGGAGCTGCTCTCCGTGACGCTCGAGCCGCTCCTGCAAGGCATCGAGAGTGGGGGCGAAGCGAGCGCCAACAGCGGAGACGGCGACGAGTCATCCCCACTCTCGATGCCTTGCAGGAGCTCGCGCCCAATCTCTCGGTTTACGTCGCCTTCCTCGCGGGTCCCATCGCCCTCAAGACTTCCCTCGATGAGACGGTCGTCTGCGCCCTGGTCTCGACAATCCTGCTCGCGCTTGCGAAACTGGGTCGAGACGAAGTCGCCCGAATCATTGAAGGGCGAAGCCAAGAATGAGTTTCCAGAGAGACGTGCGAACGCGCGGAAAAATGGGAATTCATTTTTGGCTGAGCCCGAAGGAAGAGAAGCATGACCACCGGGACTCTCGCTCGCAGCTCCCTTGCGCTTTGCGGCGGCAAGCCGCTCGGAAAAGTTCCACAGGACCCCCACCCGACCTTCTCGAAACGCGCGCTCGCGCGCGCGACGAAGTTGCTCGGAAGCGGCATGACCGTCGGGCTGGGCAAGCACCATCCGATCCTCGAAGAGGCCGAAGAGGCCATCGCCGAGTGGCAAGGAGCCGAGCACTGCCTCTCGCTCTCGAGCGGTCACGCGTCTCTCCAAATGGCGCTCGTCGGCCTCGAGATCGAGCCGGGTGACGAGGTCATCACGACGCCCTACTCGTGGGGCGCGTCGACGTCGTGCATCCTCCACTGCGGTGCTGTTCCTGTCTTCACGGACGTCGATCCTGTCACGGGTCTGATGGACCCGGACTCGATCGACCCGCTCGTGACGAAACGTACGCGTGCGATTCTCGTCGTCCACATCCACGGACAACCTGCCGACATGCCCGCGATCATGAAGATCGCGCAACGCCGCGGCATTCCCGTCATCGAGGACGGCAGTCAGGCGCACGGCGCCGAGATCGCCGGCAAGAAGGTCGGTCAATTCGGTGACGCGAGCGGCTTCAGCTGCATGGGCTTCAAGCTGCTCGGGACGACGGAAGCAGGCTACCTGATCACGCCCCACGAGGACCTCTACTGGAAAGCCGCGCTCTGCTGCCAGCACATGGGTCGCTCGCCCGACCCGGGCTTCCCCGAAGCGCTCACGCCGTACGTCGACTCGCTCGTCTACAGCTACCGCCTCTCGCCCGTCGTCGCCGTACTGCTGACGGAGCAGCTCAAGAAGGTCGATCGAGAAATCGGTGGCCGCCGGCGCAACGTCACCGAGCTGCGCAAGCACTTGCGCGGATCCGAGCTCTTCTCCTTCCCCGACTACCCCGAAGGCACGCTGCCGAGCTTCTATACCCTCTCGCTCAACTACGACGAGGACGCGGCCGGCGTCTCGCGCGACACGGTGACGAAAGCGCTGACGGCGGAGGGCGTCGAGGCGGGCGCGTACGTCCCGTCGCCGATTCCGTACTGGGAACGACTGAAGACGAACGGCTACCGCGGCCCGAAGACGATCTGGACGAAACCGCTACGCGCCGCCGGCGTGCGCTACCGCTCGCAGAAGTTCCCCGGCTGCGACGAAAAGGTCCGCCGCGCCGTCGACATGGACTGGAACTACATCAAACGAGAGCCGGGCCGCATGCGCCGACTCGCCGACGTCTTCGAGAAAGTCGAGGCGAACATCGACGCACTGCGGGACTTCGAGGCGCGCGAGAAGAAGAAGCGGCCGCGGAAGACGAAGGCGAAGCCGAGTCGGCGGGAGAACCTTTAGGCATCGGCGAGTTTCAGCGACGAAGAGCTCGGGCGAATCGGCCGCTTGGACGCCGAATCGACTTCTTCAACGGGCTGTTACCCTTCGAGCCTCGGTGCTCGGAAAGTTTCGCCGGAATCGCCGATTCCCGAACAAGATCCGAGCCTTCGAAACGGGTATTCTTTCCAGGGGGCTTTCGGGAAGCCCCCTCTCGTTCGCGGCATGACCACAAACGATTCACCGCGACAAGCAGGGTCTCGAAAAACGATGTCAATCCTTGGAGGTTTCCACATGCGCCTTTCCAGGCTGTTCACGGGCGTTTCGTGCGCCCTCGTGATCGCGTTCGCGCTGCCCCAGAGCGCCCCCGCACAGATCATTCTCAGTGATATCGTCGCCGCGGGTGACGGCACCGGCAACGCGCCCGCGGAGGTCATCGGCATCGATCCGCGCGACGGCAACTTCGCGGGTGTCGGCATCGCCGGTCACATCTTCGAGACCGACCCGGAGGGGGACGGTGAGAACCCCTCTCCCGTCGCCGATTCTCCCTTCGTCGACTCGGTGTTTTTCATCGGCGAGGCGGTCTTCGACGACGCCGACGTACGCGTCGTGCCCGTCGTCGGTGGAGACCCGGTCGTGCAGGGGATCACGCAATCGGGCGTCACTTTCGAGTTCCCGAGCCAG
>CAYZGY010001077.1:0-2701 GCA_964478085.1 uncultured Planctomycetia bacterium | reverse complement strand
GCACGGGCCGTGGAGAAAGCACGGGCTTTGGAGAAGGCACGGGCTTTGGAGAAGGCACGGGCGACGGCGCCGTGCAGGCCCCGAGCTTCGGCTCGCAAGCGAGCGAAGGTGCGCCAGCTGGCGGCGGTCCCGATCCGACCGCGCCGCTCGACCCGCTCGCTGAGATCATCCTCGAGTGCCTGATGGCGCTGCCGGACCAGGCTGCCCAGATCTGGGAGCGGGTCCCGGAGGCCATCTTCACCAGCTCGGCGATTGGTGTGGCACTTCGAAATGCCGTCGTGCATCAACTGCGCTCCTACGAGGAGCGCGGTCGTCGCTTTTCTGGAGTCGACTTAGCGCAAGACCTCGACGACTCGGCAGGGAGAGTCGTGTACAAGCTGCTTCAGCGTCTCGAGATGAACGACGACACCGTGGGTACGGACTATTCCGCGTTGTGGCAAAACTGTCAGCGGGATCTCCGTAGGTTCGAAATTCAAGCGCGCGTTGCCGAGCTTCGAAGGGAGCTCTCGCGTTTCGGGGGAGCTGCTGATCCGCAAAGTGCCGAACAGCGAGCTGCCATCCAGCGCGAGATCACCAACTTGCGGAAGGAGCTCAAAAAAAACAGGTAAGGCGCAAAAAAAAACGTCAGAAGTGCGTATCCATCCGGCGTCTAACGACAATTGTCGATACGGCTTCCTGGCACGATTTGCAGAGAAGACAGCTCCGGATCGCGTTCCACACACGCCAGTTTCCACCAGTACGTGCGCGAACCTCGGGACTGTCAATCGCAGAGGGAATGAATGGACGACAAACTCAAGCTACTCATCGAGGAAGGCAAGCGCGACGGAGGGATCACCTACGAACGCTTCAACGAGATCTTCCCCGAGGATTGCAACTCGCCCGAGCGCATCGACGAGATCTTCGCGACTCTCGATGCCCACGACATCGAGCTTCGCGACGATCCCGTCAGCGAGCCCGATTCGGACTCGGACTCGAGCGATTCGAACGAGCTTCCCGAGAAGATCGACGACCCGGTGCGCATGTACCTGACGCAGATGGGCGAGATCCCGCTGCTGACGCGCGCCGAGGAGCTCCTTCTGGCCAAGAAGATCGAGATCTCGCGCCAACGCTACCAGAAGCAGGTCTTTGGCTGTGGCCTCGCTCAGGGCACGACCGTCAAGATCATCGACGACGTCATCCGCGGCGACATCGCGCTCGACAAGGCTGTCAAGGTCACCCCGTCGGGCAACGAGGAGCTCGGCAAGGAAGACGTATTCCAGCTGATCCAGACCAATCTCGCGACGCTCAAGCTGCTCCACGAGGAGACGACCAAGGGCTTCGCGTCGTACCTCGACGAGAAGGCTTCCGCGTCTTCGCGCGAGAAGTGGCTCGGCAAGGTCGAGAGCCGCACGCAGAAGGGCTCGGTCCTGATTCAGGAGTTCAACCTGAAGAAGACGATCGTCAACCAGCTGCGCCAGGAGCTCTCGAACCTCTTCCGGAAGATGGTCAGCATCGTCCACGAGAAGGAGAAGATCGAGCTCGCCCGCAAGCGCGGCAAGCGCCGTCTGCGCGTCTCCGAGAAGAACCGCACCGCGGAGCTCGACGCGCGCCTCCAGGAGTACGAGCTCCAGGCTCTGGAGCCGATGGAGGACCTCAAGACGCGTATCCGCACGATCTCGAAGTGGTACAACGAGTACGAGAACGCCAAGCGGAAGCTGTCGGGTGGAAACCTGCGTCTCGTCGTCAGTATCGCCAAGCGCTACCGCAACCGCGGTCTCACCTTCCTCGACCTGATTCAGGAGGGGAACACCGGCCTGATGAAGGCCGTCGAAAAGTACGAGTACCGTCGCGGTTACAAGTTCTCGACCTACGCCACCTGGTGGATCCGTCAGGCGATCACGCGCTCGATCGCGGATCAGGCCCGTACGATCCGTATCCCGGTCCACATGATCGAGACGATGAGCAAGGTTCGCAACGCGACCAAGAAGCTCATCCAGAAGAACGGCCGCGAGCCGACGATCAAGGAGATCTCGCAAGAGCTCGACATCACCGAGGAAGAGACCAGGAAGGTCATCAAGATCTCGAAGCACCCGATCTCGCTCGATCGCCCCATCGGCGACTCGGACGACGGGTTCTTCGGGGACTTCATCGAGGACAAGAGCACGGTGTCGCCCGTCAACGCGGCGACGCACGAGATGCTCAAGGAAAAGCTCGAGCAGGTGCTCAACACCTTGACGTATCGCGAGCGAGAGATTATCAAATTGCGTTACGGCCTCGGCGACGGGTACACGTACACGCTCGAAGAGGTCGGCAAGATCTTCAAGGTCACGCGCGAGCGTGTCCGCCAGATCGAAGCCAAAGCCATCCGCAAGCTCCAACACCCGATCCGAAGTCGCATGCTCGAGGGTTTCCTCGAGTCCATGTCGGTCTGACTGTTTGGAGGGGCCTTTCGGGAAGGCCCCTCTCGATCGCTCCGCGATCGATTCACCCCAACCAGCAATACGATCGGGTTTGGATTGAATCTCTGAACCATCAATGATTCGAGAGCAGCAACGATTCGGACCCCGAGTGCACGCCCCGCGAGCGGTGGGGGCGCGTGAGGTTCGGTGCTGCACCCAAGCTGCTCGAAACCGTTCTTGTGCGAACGCGCGAATGGACGGGAAAAAATGGACGGGCCGGGCCGCGCGGGCCCGGGCGGTTTTTTTTTTGGGGGGTTGGGGGG
>CAYZGY010001076.1:0-2706 GCA_964478085.1 uncultured Planctomycetia bacterium | reverse complement strand
CGCCGATCGCGCGCATCGGTGACAGTCGCATCGGTGACAGTCGCATCGGCCGGCGTCTCGACGCGTCGTTCTTCGAGAACGTCAACGATAGCCGCTCGATTTACCTCCCCATCGCACGCGGAGCTCTGCCGAGATCGCTCGCCCTCTTCGATTTCGCGGACCCGAGCCTCACGAGCGCGAGGCGCGATGCGAGCAACAGTCCGCTCCAGGCTCTCTACCTGATGAACAACACCTTCGTCGTTCGCCAAGCCGGGCTCTTCGCGCGACGGTTGACGGCACAGCCCGGGAAGCTCGAGGATCGAATCCGTCGAGCCTTCGTCACGGCCTACGGCCGCAGAGCGACGCCGGACGAGATTCAGAGCTGTCTCCGTTTCTTCGATCGATTCGTCGCTGAGGCGGAGAAGAAGGAATGGACACGTGAGAAAGCTCATCGACTCGCGATGACCTCGTTCTGCCAATCGCTGATCGCCTCGGCCGAGTTCCGCAGCCTCCACTGATTCTTGCCTGACGACTTTTGATGCCGAACAAGACTGACATGAGCACCCCCTTCGAGCTTTCCCGTCGAGACGCGCTGAAGACTGTCGGCTGTGGATTCGGATACCTCGCCTTCGCCGCGCTCGCGACCGAGCAAGCCCGAGCGGAGAGCCCGCTCCTCGTCAAGAAGCCGCATTTCGAGCCACGAGCGAAGCGCGTGATCTTTCTGTCGATGCGTGGCGCGCCGTCGCACGTCGACACCTTCGACTACAAGCCTCGACTGACGAAAGACTCGGGCACGCCGGGACGATACGGTCGCGGTGGAACACTGCTCGGGTCGCCGTGGAAGTTCGAGCCGCGCGGCAAGAGCGGACTCTGGATCTCCGAGCTCTTCCCCCACCTCTCGAAACGAGCCGACGATCTATGCCTGCTTCGCGGCATGCACAGCGATCAGCCGAATCACCCGCAGGCGACCGCGCAGACGCACACGGGAAGCTTCCAGTTCTCGCGTCCTTCGATGGGCGCGTGGACGCTCTACGGCCTCGGAACGGAGAATGCGAACCTACCGGGATTCCTCGTCCTCAATCCAGCTCCGGGTGACAGCAACAACTATGCGAGCTCGTTTCTTCCGGCGATCTACCAAGGCACGCGCATGCGAGCGCCAGGCAGCGCCGGCGGACGTCGCGGTGGAATTATGGCGCCCGAGATGATGCGCCGAGGCTCTCGGCGCGGTGAAGGGAGGCGAGGCAGTGGTCGATTCGGCAGTGGTCGATTCGGCAGTGGTCGATTCGGCAGTGGTCGATTCGGTCGTGGGCGATTCGGTCGTGGGCGATTCGGACGCGGGCGAGACAACTCCCCCGCGGAGTCCTTCCCCGACATCCGCAATCGCGATCTCGACTCCGACCTCCAGCGTCTCCAGCTCGATCTCATCCAAGAGCTCAACCGCGGTAAGCTCGAGCGCGACGTCGTTCAGCCCGAGGTCGAAGGCATGATCGAGTCCTTCGAGCTCGCTTTTCGCATGCAGTCCGAGATGCCCGAAGCGCTCGACACATCTGGCGAGTCACGCGCGACGCTCGACATGTACGGCATCGGCGAGAGCCAGACCGACAGTTTCGGTCGCCAATGCCTGCTCGCACGTCGCATGGTCGAGCGTGGGGTCCGATTCGTCGAATGTGTGAGTCAAGGTTGGGACCACCACCGCAACCTCGAGGAGGAGATGGAGGACCACTGCGCGCAGATCGACAAGCCGATCGCCGCACTGCTCCGGGATCTCGCACAGCGAAAGCTGCTCGACGACACCCTCGTCATCTGGGCCGGCGAATTCGGTCGCACCCCGCACGCGCAAAACGGAAACGGTCGCGATCACAACAACAAGGGCTACACCACGTGGATGGCCGGCGGCGGCGTCAAGGGTGGCTTCAGCTACGGATCGACCGACGATCACGGCTACGAGGCGGTCGAGGGCAAGTGCCACATTCACGATTGGCACGCGACGATCCTCCACCTCCTCGGCCTCGACCACGAGAAGCTGACCTTTCGCTACGCGGGTCGAGACTTCCGCCTCACTGACGTCCACGGCAGCGTCATTGGTGATGTGATCGCGTAAAGGCGCTAGGAGCAGGAGTGTTCCGAGGGGCAGGGCAAGTCGTCCGGTGTCTCGTCGGTGCGACAGGTTCCGAGCGCAGGCGAGCTAGCCTCGTGCGCCCCTTCGGAGAGAACGTCGAGGATAAAGACCACGTCGCTGACGTCGACCGTGCCGTCGTCGATCGCATCCATCTGCTTGACGCAGTCGAGCCGCTCCGCCCCGCGGAATAGGACGAGCAAAGTGCGAACGGCATCGGAGACGTCGAACTGCGAGTCGTCGTTCGCATCCCCGCGCGGCGTTGTTGCATGATTCCTCAGGACGTAACGCCCCTACCCAATGCTCGGTCAGTTGTGGATGGGTTCTGACCGTGGGGCTCCCAGTTCGAGCATTCGGTTGCGTACATTGACGGCGAGTCCGACCTCCGTTGCCTGCACCGCGTAGTTGCGACCTCTCAGCCTGCCACCGATGAGTTGCTTGTATCGGTAGAAGGAGTTCTCGACTCGTGCTTGTCGATAATATCCCCTCCGCTTCTTCCATTCCCGTCGACCGAGTTCGCGGACCGACTCGACGGTCGCGTTTCGTGCACGCGCTCCAGCCGCGCTGCTTCTTGACAGCCGAGCGTTCTTCGTCGGTGGAACGACGACGTC
>CAYZGY010001075.1:0-2707 GCA_964478085.1 uncultured Planctomycetia bacterium | reverse complement strand
CGAGTGGTTGCGCGGTGGTCCGGTGCGGCGCTGGCTGCCTAAGGGCCTCGCCGATCAGCCCGCCTACGTCTTCGAGACGGGCGGGACGACGGGCGTGCCGAAGAGTCGTCTGGTCGTCAACGACTTCCGCATCGACTACGAGATGTTCAGCGAGACGCTTCCCGACGAGCACTTCCCGCGAGGCTCGAACTGGCTGATGCTTGGCCCGTCGGGTCCGCGTCGTCTGCGCCTCGCGGTCGAGCATCTCTGCCAGCACCGCGGCGGCATCTGCTTCTGCGTCGACCTCGACCCTCGCTGGGTGATCAAGCTGATCAAGCGTGGACGTACCGAGGAGCTCGAGGCGTACAAGCAGCACGTCATCGATCAGGCCGTGACGCTGCTCGGCGCCGGCCACGACATCCAGTGCATGTTCACGACGCCAAAGCTCCTCGAGCAGCTCTGCCTCGAGCTCGAGGATCGAGGAACGACGCTCAAGGAAGCCGGTATCAAGGGCATCTTCTCGGGTGGAACGGAGTTCACGCCGCAGTGGACGCGATTCGCCATGGAGGAGCTCATCGAGGGCGTCTACATGACGCCGACCTACGGCAACACGTTGATGGGGCTCGCGTGCGGCAAGCCCGTGACGCCCGCTGACGGCTACAAGATCGCTTACTACGCGCCGCAGCCTCGAGCGGTCATCGAGGTCGTGTCGTTCGACGACACCAACGAGGTCGTCGGTTACGGCGAGACGGGTCGCGTGCGCCTGACGACGCTGACACGCGAGCTCTTCGTGCCGGGATTTCTCGAGCGCGACGAAGGCGAGCGCGAAGGACCGATCGAGCAGTACCCGTGGGACGGCATCAGCGGTGTCCGTCCGTTCCGCGAGCTGGCCGCATCGACGACGGTCGGCGTTTACTGAGATGCCAGGAAGAACATCACTCGCGAGCTCGGAGTCTTGGGTTGCTGGGATTCGAGATGACGTCGAATCGCGGCGACCCGCCGCAAGACTCGATCGAGCTCGCTACCCCGGAGGAACCGGGGAAGCAAGCCCGTTCGAGTTTGATTGGGAGAAGAGGGGCAGACCCGGGGTCACGTTCGAGGTTGCAACGGAGGCAACAAAGTGCTGAATATTCCTGTCCTGCGATTCGGCGAACAGTACCACAGTCTCGAGCGAGACGAGATCCGCCACTTCATGTCGGGCGAGCCGATCGCTCGCGTCTCGCAAGCGAACACCGGCGTCCTGACGCGCGACATCAAGAAGGCGAAGCGCGCTCGCGACATCCTCCGCGGCATCCCGGCGAAGGAGCTCGTCGAGAAGATGAAGAAGGCGGCCGACCTCTACCTCGAGGCGACGCTGCCCTTCGGCGACGGGACGCAGAGCCCCGACGACTTCGCGCGGCAGCAGTCGGCGACGACGGGACTTCCCGAGCACATGTGCAAGGGCAACATGAAGAAGAACCACTTCGTGTTGACCAACATGGACACGATGCTCGACGCGCTGACGCGTGGGCTCGATCTCGACATCCTCACGCGCGGTTACGGCGTTGAGGATCGCGGCGTGATCGTCAGCTATCAGGCTCAGTGCGACGCGCTCGGCCTCGTCCTTCCGTCGAACTCGCCGGGCGTCCACACGCTGTGGCTGCCCGTCATTCCGCTCCAGATCGGCCTGGTGCTCAAGCCGGGTCCGCAGGAGCCGTGGACGCCGTACCGCATGGCTGCCGCGTTCGAGCAGGCGGGCATACCGAAAGAGGTCATGGCGATCTATCCCGGTGGCGCCGCGATGGGTGCCGAGGTCGTCAATCGATGCCAGCGCACGATGATCTTCGGCGGCACGCCGACCGTCGAGCGTTACAAGGGCGACCCCCGCGTCCAGGTGCACGGCCCGGGCTTCAGCAAGGTCATGATCGCCGACGACGAGATCGACAACTGGGAGAGGCACGTCGACCTCATCGCCGACAGCGTCTACCTCAACTCGGGGCGTGGCTGTATCAACTGCTCCGGCGTTTGGGTGTCGAAGAACGGTCGCAAGATCGCCGAGGCGATCGCCGAGCGGATCGGCCCGATCCAGGCGCTGCCTCCGGAAGATCCTGAGGCGAAGCTCGCCGCGTTCACGGTGCCCGGCATGGCGCAGGCGGTCTCGGGCATGATCGACGCAGATCTCGCCGAGGATGGCGTCGAGGACATGACCGCGAAGTACGGCTCGCGTCTCGTCGAGTTCGACCACTGCGCGTACCTGCGTCCGACGGTGATGTACTGCGACTCGCCCGACCGCAGGATGGCGAGCACGGAGTACATGTTCCCGTTCGTGACCGTGGTCGAGTGCCCGCAAGAGCAGATGATCGAGAGCATGGGCGGCACGCTCGTGTGTTCGGCCATCACGAGCAACGAGGAGCTCGCGCAGGAGCTCACCGAGGCGACACACATCGATCGTCTCAACATCGGCGCGATCCCGACGATCCAGCTCGACTGGTTGCAGCCGCACGAAGGGAACATCGTCGAGTTCCTCTATCGCGCGCGTGCGTACCAGACGCCGAAGGATCGGCTGACGGCGATGACGAATTCGGCAGGACTCTGTTGATTCTCAGGGGGCTTTCGGGAAGCCCCCTCTCGCTCGCGCTGCGCACGAGCGATTCACCCCAACCAGCACGGCTCAAGAGCCCGTTGAAAAAGTCGATACGGCGTCCAAGCGGCCGAATCGCTCGCGCTGCGCACGAGCGATTCACCCCAA
>CAYZGY010001074.1:2015-2711 GCA_964478085.1 uncultured Planctomycetia bacterium | reverse complement strand
GTCTGGGTCCCGCTCCTCCGCCTCCTGCTCCCGTGCAGGGCGGCCCGTTCCTCGCCGATTGCGGCCCCGACCCGACCGCCGGGTTCTTGACCTGCGCAAACCACATTTGTCCGTGACGGCGTCGCATCTGTCCGGGAGGGCTGCGCGCATCTGTCGAGTCATCCGACGGGAAGGGCGAACGATCTCATGCAAGCAACGCGCCGAGTACACTTGCTCGTCTCGGTTTCGCTGGTCTCGATTCTCTCGTCGTCCGGCGAAGGCCGGGCCCAAGAGGAGATCGAGATCGTCAGCCAGCAGCTCACCGCAGAAGCCTCCACCGCTCGATTGATGGTACGGGCGACGACGCGTGCCGGGGGCATCGAGGCGTTCGCGCTCGCGGTGCGCTTCGATCATGACGTCTTGGAGGTAGTCGACATCGCTCCTTCGGGCGGCTGGATGGATGACAATTCTCCTGATCGGATACTCTCGATCGGCACGGAACAAGCACCTGGCGAGGCTGGCGTCGTGGCCCTCGCGGTGCTGATCGATTTGAGCACGGAGAGCGAGCGCGGCGTCATCCCACCCAGCGCGGACGGCGGGCTGCAGGAGATAGCCGTGTTGGACGTACGGCTGAAGTCCGAGGAAGCTGGCGATGGCGGGCCCAAGACGGCGGGGGGATTAGCCCCCCGCGCGGGGCGGCTGGGGGGCCCCGCGGCC
>CAYZGY010001074.1:0-2005 GCA_964478085.1 uncultured Planctomycetia bacterium | reverse complement strand
GGTTCGGCTTATGTCGTTGGATGGGGGCTATGCCTGGCGGTCGACGTTGCTGATTTTCGCCGCCGGGGAGGCTCGTCTCGGCGCGGAAGGCCCGCGCCTGATCAACCATCTGGTCATCGGAGGGAGAGACTACTTCGCCGGCGGGCAGGAGGGATTCGGGTTGACGTTGACACCTGGTCGACTTTCTCTTCGGGAGGACACGCTGCTCCCGGGGGACTGCAATCGAGACGCCGGACTCGACATCTCGGACGGCGTGTGCCTGCTAGGACATCTTTTTCGAGGTGATCCACCGAACCTTCCCTGCGCAGACGCGGGGTTGGACGACTCGGGCAACTTCACCCTGCTCGACTCCAACGGCGACGACAGCGTAGATTTGTCCGACGGAATCTACATCTTCACCTACCTGTTCTCGGGCGGTCCGCCGCCCGTGCTCGGCACGGTTTGCGTCGCGATATCGGGTTGTCCGGACGCCTGCGGAGACTAGAGCGACAACGAGGCGTTGGTGCACGATCGCCTCTTGCCCTCGAAGATCGACGTATCGAGACTGTCGGTCCATCGACAATACTCGAGGAAGCCACCCGACGGCAGCGCGTACGTCCAGTCTGGTACACCCGAACTACGAGACGGAGTATTCGGTGAAAAACCGGCCAGAGTACGAGCCAGGGCTTCGCAATCGCTGAAACGTGACGGTCTGGTTCAGCGAGGGCGCGATCTCCCATCGGATTCCTCGTGGAAGGCGAAAGCGAGGCGGGCGGCGACGCTACTGCGATCTCGCGATCGAGACCGCGTCGACGCTCCGGCTCTTGTTTCATTTGCCACTTCGTCAGATCGAAGGCTTCGTCGACAGCACGGGGCTCCAGATCGTCGGCTGAGGCCCGTGGGCGAGTGCGAGTGCGAGACACGGGGAGGAGGGGACTCGAGAGTGGCGAAAGCTCCATGTCGGTGTCGATCAAGACGGCGACGCCATCAAGACGGCGACGCCATCAAGACGGCGAACGCCAGCGGTGAGAGCTCGAAACCGGACCGTGAAGCGAGTCCGGGAAACGGTCGCAGGAAGTGGAAGAAGGAAACCGGATACCATCGTCGCCCTCGTGTCGAGAACTCGTTCTTTCGATTCGAACGACTCTTCGGAGGTCGACTCCGATCACGCGACCGGCGCGACCGAGAGACCGAAGCTCGACTCGGCTGCAACATTCTCGACCGCGCCCTCCGACGCCGAGCGCCGAACGCCGAAATCGGAACCGATACGGCCGTGAAGAGTGATATTCGCGGCGACGTACTTGTCGATGTCGTTTCGTGCAACAGGGCCGCTGCGTAGCAACAGTTGATGGGGAAGCACCCACACAGCGCCGGAGTCGACGCGACGCGACGCGACGATAATCGACGAGATCCACCGAGCTCCACCGAGCTCCCGGTTGCGAACGCTCGAGGATGGTGCCAAGATCTCGACGGTCTCGCGCTTCGATCAGGCCCGTCTTCACAGGCCTTGAAGAACGAGCGCTTTATCGAAATGAACGGCGAAGGAGGGGAGTCTCCCGTGTTGCGACGTACACTCTTGGCAGCGCTCATCGTCGCTCTGACGACTCAGAGCGGTTTCGGTAGCCCGGGAACGACCGAAGCGTCCTTTTCGCGGGGCGATTCGAACCGCGACGGCGTGCTCGAGCTCGCCGACGCCGTCGCGATCGTCGGCCACCTCTTTCTCGGCAATCCCGAAGGACTCGACTGCGAAGACGCGGCCGACGTGGACGACTCCGGCCAACTCGATCTCAGCGACGCCGTCCATCTCCTCCGATTCCTCTTCTCGGGCGACGAGCCCCCCGCCGAGCCGTTTCCCGAGTGCGGCCGCGACGCGACACGCGATCGACTCGTGTGCCGTCCCTCGCTCGTCTGCGCCGAGTTTCCGGCGAAACCCGTGATCCTGGAGCCGCTCGCGCGGATCCTGCTCGACGAGCTCGTCGCCGGGGAGATCACGGCCGCCGGCGGCTCCGACGTCTACGAGCTCATC
>CAYZGY010001073.1:0-2715 GCA_964478085.1 uncultured Planctomycetia bacterium | reverse complement strand
GCTCGCAGCGCGTGCCCGAGGCCGACGAGGAGTTCAACCAGGATCCACTCGGCGGTTCGATCCGCTGTGAAGTTCGCCTCGCGGAACATCTCACCCGGTCCTGGCGCATGGACGCGGGAGGGTGCTCGATCGCGTTCTGCCGTCGATTCGCCAGGACCGGGTGAGATGTCGACTCGATGTACACAGCAGTGCACGCTGAGGGAGTGCGGGTTCGGCAATGGCGGGGCGATAGAGCGGCTCGAGCGCCGAGAGCGGCCTTGAGAGGGCCGAGAGAGCTCGGGTTCCGGAGGGGGCTGGGGCGAGAGTTCCTATCACCAATGATTCGCTGTGGATCCGGCGGCGATTTCTCGGTCTCATCGAGCGTCGTGCCTCGGTATCCCCTGAAGCCAAGTCCCTCTCGATCGACCGATGCCCGCTGTTCGTTTCCGCGAATCGAGTGGCAAGAAACGGCTCCTTCACCTCGAGGAGTTCCCCGTCCACATCGGACGGGGCAGCCAGGCCGAGATCCGTGTTCTCGGCGATCTGAACATCTCGAAGGTGCACGCACGCATCGTCGTGACCGAGCGAGGTTACGTTGTCGAAGATCTCGACAGCCGCAACGGCATCCAGGTCTACGGACGCCGCGAGCCACGCGCACTGCTGCGGCACGGCGCGGTGGTGACGATCGGAAATACGAAGATCGAGTTCTTGCTCCACGACATCGACGGGGAACGGACTCCGCCGGTGGTCGTCGCGAAGAAGGCCGAGATCTTCGAGCCCGAGAGCGAGGAGCTCGAAGACCAGGAGGACGAGAACGAGCGAGAAGAAGACGAGGCCGAGCTCGAGGATCCCGCGCTCAAGAGCTCCGCTCGCCCGGCGAAGCGCCGCGGCCGAAGACGCGTGTCCCCATCGACCTCGAGCACCACGCTTCCGTCTCGCTTGAGCGGTCGGCTCCTCCTCGCGGTTCTCGCCGGACTCGGCCTCATCACCCTGTTCGTTCTGACGAATCTTCGTCGCATCCACCGGGACGAGGATCTGCAGAACACCGAGAGCGCAACGCGAGAGATCGCACAGAAGAGCGACGTGCCCCCGGCCACACGCGGTCGCGCGACCCCGCCGACATACGCCGAGCCCACGACGACCACGAGAGCGCCCGAGACGCGATCTCGAGCACGTCGACCGATCGGCACTTCGACCGAATGGCCGACGGAGCTCCTCGAGACCGTGCTCGGTAGAGAGCCGAGCTCCGACGAGAGCCGGACCGTCCTGACCGCGGCGCACGCGCTGCCTTCGGATCTCGTCGGTCGTCTCACGATCGCGAGCGTCGTGGCGTCCGCAGCTCGTGACGCAGGACCCGCCGAAGACGCGAAGGCAAGACTGATCACCCTGTTCACCATGGCGGCTGGTCGAACGCCGCGAGAATCCGAGACGAGAGCCATCCTCGAATGCGAGGCCAACGCGTCGGAGCGGGTCGCGCGCATCGCCATCGCCAGTATCCCACACGGAGAGCCGGCGCCCGCGCGTCGATCGAAGTCCGGCGAAACAGGCCTCGTCCTCGCTTGCGCCGTCGCCGTCGACGTCTCCGACCTCTACTCGGAGTCGAGCGAGCTCCCGATGCTCCGCGAGATCGCGCGTGGCGGAGTCACGGCTCTCGACGTGAGTGCCGCCGGCTCGGCTCCGCTGGCGGCGATCCAATCGCTGCTCGGAAACGTCAACAGCCCCACCTCGACCGGACTCTTGCCGCGCATCGAACGCGCGGGGGGCGGCGAGTCCTGGGTGATCCTCCCCGACGCGTCGCAGCAGGCTTCGCTCACCTCCGCGGGTGACGGCGGAGGAAGCGCGCCGATGACGCTCACGTGGTCGATCGACACCGGGGCGCATCCAGCCTTGCGAAGCCTCACGAGCGCTTTCGGTCAGCCGGCTCCTCTCGACGACGACGACCTGGAGCACCTGCGAACCCTTCGCGACGCCCTCGACCAGCCGATCTCGGAGCTCGAGCTCGCGCTCGCCCGGGGAATGCTCTCCCTCTCGGCGATCCCGAATTTGGAGGTCGAGGATATCGTCGAGGCGATCCTCGAGACGCGTCGACCTCGCAGCATCACGATCTTGCTCGACGAGAGATCGATCCCGTCGAGCTCGGAGGGCGCTTCCCGACTCGAGCAGCTCACCACGAGGCTACTCCCGAGCTTCTCCGGTCGACGTGGCTGGATCGCCGTCGTTAGCCCCGGCAGTCGCCCCTCGCTTCCGAGCTCGCCGGGTTCCGGATTCGTGCTCGCGATTGGCGAGCCGTTCCGGTCCGGTCGTGTCTTGCCGGGCCCGAACTCGCTCGCCGACATACGTGCAAGCCTCGTCCGCGCCTTCGAGTTTCCAGGTGCCCGTGTGGACGAGGGGATCTCCTCGATGTTTCGGAGGTAGAGCTGACGTGAGACCCATCGTAAACCGCGCAGATCGCCGAAACAGCCCTCGAGAGCTCGTGCTCGTCGTGTCCACGTTGTTGGCGATCTCAGGGCTGCCGACGATCTGCCTCGGAGACAAGGCCTTCGACGACGCGGTCGAGCGCGCCGTCAAGAAGGGCGGGAGGTGGCTCCTCGCCGCAGCCCCGCGTCCCGAGTATCGACAGCAGGGCTACCCGATGGGCGTCGAGGGCCTGGCGCTCTACGCCCTGCTCCACGCCGGGGTGCCTCCGGATCACGCGTTTATCAAGGAGCGGTTCGAGATCATGGACAGTCTTGAGCC
>CAYZGY010001072.1:0-2718 GCA_964478085.1 uncultured Planctomycetia bacterium | reverse complement strand
CTGTGAATCAGACAGTAGCGAACATCGCAGCGTTTCGCGGCGGCCGGCGGGCCGCGAAAACCGGATCGACCCTGCGCGGCGCGCTTCCCTTGCAAGCGCGCGGGGCCGGGGCCGACCCGGGTGGAGCCGACGTGCCACTCCGAAACTCAGAGCGTGGGACGCTCTGGCAGGGTGGGCGGCTCCAGTTGTGCCTTGTTCAGGCGATTGATCGTTCCTCGAAGTCGGCGACGCGGACCGTCCTCCAAGTTCAAGATGATGTGCGTGTACTGCATCAAGCGCAGATACCCGACATGGTTTTGCCAGTAGACCGCGACCTTCTCGCCGTCAGGAAGGAGCTCCGCCAGCAGACGCTTGCGCGTCGCTTTCGCCAGGTCGCCTCGCTCGCTCTGGACCAGGAAGGCTTGAAGTAGCGAGTGCGCCAGGAGCACGAAGATCACCTGGTTCACCACCAGCGAGTACGAGGTGGAGCGAAATCCGGTCAGGTCCCAGTAGCACTTCATCTGACGCCAACCTTCTTCGCAGGCCGGGCGCAACGCGTAAAGCTCCCGGATCTCGAGTGGGTCGTCGACCTGTCGGGTCGTCATCAAGCCCCACTCCGAGCACTCTCCGTCGCTCATGTACTCTCGCATCAGCACGACGTCGAGAGCCACGTCGCAGCTCGTCCACAACTTGATGCGTGGGATCACTTTGAGCTCGACGCGCTCCAACCGCGCTTTCGGCGGGGTGTCGCTTTCTGCTTTCTTCTTCGCGATGGTCTCTTGCCGAGCCTGCTCGGCTTTGCGGATATGCTCGGGGCGCTGTGGCGGATCGGGCGCTTTCTCCTTCGGCGGTGGCGTCCACTCCTGCCATGGCGTGTCGTCGACCTCTGCAAGCTTCCAAGCGTCGGCCGTGATGTTCATTCCGGCTTTCAGGGGAACGACCACGTCGACGTCGTGTTGGGTCTTGATCTGCGTGATCGACTTGCCGTCGATGAAGCCTCGGTCGACGACGAGGGTCTTCATCACCCCGGAGCCCACTGCCGCGTGAAAACTATCCACCAAGGGCACGAGCTGCCCGACCTCCGCGCCCTTGTCGCCCTCCGAGAGCATCTTCGCCCCGCAATACAGGAGGAAGTCCTGCGCACGATCGCTATGCGACAGCGCCACCATCTGGTAGTAGCGCCGAAACTGGCAGCGCTTTCGCTGAGTCTCGGAGAGATTCTGCTCCGCTTCGCGAGAGATCGGGTGATTGTGCTCATCGAACAAAGCGACGCGAGAGCCCTCGTAGCGCTCGTTGTCGGGCACGAAGAGGTAAGAACCGTCGACGAAGAAGATCCCCTCGGAGTCGTAGACCTCGAGGTCCTTGAAGTGGCTCGCCGCGGCTGAGCCGTACCAGGCCTGAAGCCGCTCGGGCTCGGTATCCTTGGCGAGCTTGCGGACGTAATCCTGATCGCAGGGAGTGCGACGATCGTAGGAGTTCTTCTCGTTGTAACCCTTGAAGCTCAGTTGGCTGCGTTCAGTTTCGGGATCGACCCTGCGCGCGGCCTGCCCATCCTCCAGCGCGTCACGAAGACCACCGCAGTGAAGGATGTACGGCAAGCTCGAGAAGCCGGGCCCGCCGTGTAGGCGCAAGGTGAGCTGAGTGGCGAGATAGAGCCACAGCGGAACGTCATGTTTCTTTCGAGGGGAGGGATACGACTCCGCGAGTTTCTGGATCCCGCCGTCACCGAGGCATTGGCGGAAGAAATCGGTCTCCACGACACGGCTGACGATCTCGACGTGATCGAGGTAGCCGTCATGGAGCTTCTGAAGGACCAGCTCGTAGTCTTCCTGGAACGCGTCGAGTCGGCGCACAAGCTGATTCCTCGTCTACTGATTCAGTTGCTGACCTTCGCGCAGAGAGTGTTCGTAGAGACGGTCGCAGCAGGCAAGAAGCTCTGCGTGGAGTTTCGAAAGCCGCGCGCGGCCACGGCGAAGATCTCGGTACCTTCGCGTCAGCTTCCTGAGTCGAAGCTGCTCACCGCTACGGACCTTGCGAGTCTTCCGCTCTCCGGTACTACGATCGACGAGGACAACGCTCTCGTGCAAGTCCCCGCGCTCGCAACGGCAGCCCTTCTTCCCACAACGACGTCGAAGCTTCTGAACGTTCGCACGCAAAGCGGGGAGACGTTCGCCGAAGACTTCGACGATCTTCTCGAACTCTGTCGCCAGACGACGCAGGAGTTTTCGATCGCGACTGGGATCGTAACGAGTGCGGGGCACGACGAACAGGTCTCGGGCCGTTCTTGATGCCGCCGGTATACGGTGAAGTGGCTGAAGTTCCGAAGGTATTCTGAAGAATTAAAGTATAAATCAGTCTTAAAAGACATCCAAGCGATGCTGGCGATGAGACTTACAAAATCGAAAAAAGAATCGTGGAATGTGGCAAGCCCACAGTCGAATCGCGCGAACTCGAAACCGCCCCCGGGCGTGCGGGCTATGGTGCCTGCCTGATGTTCTAGTTCAAAGAGCGACGACAGAAAGCTGGCGGCTGCACCAGCACTCTGAAAAAGCGCGAAAATCGGGTCAGCGAGGAGAAGCTACCGCTACCGAGGCCGAGGTGGTTTCGCCAGAGCCGCCCAGTGCGCTACAGTGCCCTCGGAGGTTGCCTCGGGCGCGAACGTCGCCGTTCGCGCCGAACGTCCAGCGACGGCGGAGTCAGCGATTCGGCCTCCGCCCTTCCCCAGTGTCTGATTCACAG
>CAYZGY010001071.1:0-2719 GCA_964478085.1 uncultured Planctomycetia bacterium | reverse complement strand
TTTCGGTCACCGGCGATCCGGTCTCTCGTTTTCCGAGCGGCGTCGGCCGGGTGGTCTTGCAAGTGGCACTCGGTCGCGATGCTTCCGACAGCTTGCAGGAGAAACTCGGGATCTCGAATCCGGTTCGCGACCTTGATGGCAGAGTCGAAGCGACCGACTTCGCTGAGGGCGTTGGACTTGCCGACCTTCTCCCAGCCACGCGACACCGGGTGATTCGCGCCCGCGGCTCGTTATTCGGGCACGCGGCAGTTCCCGCTCGAAGCCGGCGGCGTCGCCTGCGTGGTGGAGAAGTATCGCGAAGAGCTGTCGCGCTCCGACTTGCCCCTCGATATTCCAACGTACCATGTCGACTTCGTACTCGTCGGCGTCGGGCACGGGGACTCGGGTGTTCTTCTCCCAAGCGCCGAGCAGCTCGCCGGTGGCCGCGAGCCATTCGGAGGCACGCTTCTTCGTCGCGTTGTCGGCATGGACTCTCGGCGAAAGGGTCGGGGCTGAGGCGAGGAGGACAAGGAGGACAAGGAGGGCCAGAAGCGAACGAGATCGACCGAGAGTACGAGACGTGTCGCTATTCCTCTGTCGCGAGCGTTCCGAAATTCCTCTGTCGCGAGCGTTCCGAGACAAGGATATCGGTAGTTTAGCTCTGTGCTGCGCGCTCGGGTTCAGCAGATCGCCGTGGAAATTCGACGACTCCGGAAACGTGGAGCATACTGCTACGGGGGAGAGGAGAGAGGGGCGACGATGACGGAACGGTTCGCGAATTTCGGAAAGCGCCTCGTCTTGGCGGCGTTCGGCACCGCGATCGCGCTGGCGTGGTTCACGCATCGGGGCGGAGGCGGATCGATCGAAGCGGAGGAGCTCGACGAGCTGCCGCGGGCGGTATTCGGAGGCGGAGCGGGGCGGGTCGTCCTCGAGATCGAGGTCGCACAAGCATCGCGTCTCGTCGCGACTTTCGAGCGCGGTGCGCGATCCTCTGCCGGCGAAGAGAGCGAGGTCGTTCACGTCGAGCAGGCTCTCGAGGCCGGAGCTCACCGGCTCGAGGTCGACGTGTCACCCGGCACGTACGTCTACGCGCAACTCGATGTGCCGGAGCCGGCGCTCGGAGCGAAGATCGTGTGGACCGTGCGGCTCGGGGATGCACACGTGTTTTCGGATGCGGAGACTCTGGCGGAGCCGCTGCGACCGGGCTACGCCTTCTTCGTCAACTTCGAGATCGACGATCTCACGCAGCTTCGAGAGCTGACCGGGAAGTGATCGCGGACTGAGGTCGGTCCAGCGGTAGGCGGCATTCGCACGAGCCGAGGCGAGTCTCAGTCTCGGCCTTTGCCATGGTAGTGGTGGTGGTGGTGGTCGTCGCCGTCATCGCCGCCACCGTCATCGCCGCCACCGTCATCGTCGCCACCGTCATCGCTGCCACCGTCATCGCCGCCACCGTCATCGCCGCCACCGTCGTCGCCGGTCTCGCCGCCGTCGTCGTCATCATCGTCACCCGTGTCGTCGTCGTCGTCGTCGTCGTCACCGTCCGCGGGATCTCCTCCGCCCGGTGTTCCGCCTCCGGGCGTTCCACCTCCGGGTGTCCCGGGGCCGCCGACTCCGGGGCCGACGCCTCCGGGGCCGACGCCTCCGCCGCGCGAGCTCATCTGCGTGTGCGTGAGCATCAGGGGGAAGCTGCGCTTTCGGAACGGCGTGAAGTCGTCGGCCGCGCGTCGTCCGAAGTGGGTGAGCGTCGAACGGCGTCGCGAACCGCCGAAGTCGTAAACGAGGCTGACGCCGACCGCGTAGTCGCCGCCAGTGTTGATCTCGCCCATCGGGGCGACCGCGAGGAAGTCGTTGAGGGAGTAGCTCGCCTGCACGCCGAAGACGACCTCGTTGACGTCATCGGCCATGTATCCGACCGAGACCTCCGTGCCGAGGCGACCGTCGAAATCGTAGCCCCAGAACGCGTCGTGTCGGGTCGTGAACTCCTGCGTCTCTTGGAACGTCGCGGTCCGTGTGATGACCTCGGAGTTGAGCGGGTAAGCTCCGCGGACGCCGAGGTGGTGTCCGTTCTTCGTCGAGAAGCCCGCGACGAAGCGCAGTCCGCCGAGATCGGCGTGCTCGTGCGAATGCCGGTAGTCACCGAGGATCGCCCCGCCCGCGCGCATGTCTTCGCCGATATCGATGTCGCGGATCAAGCCGCCGGTCGTGATGTCGGCCTCGAAACGCTGCTCTTCACGCAGCGTCATGTCGCCGCCGAATTGCCAGCCGAGATGGATGTCCTCGTGGATTCCGAGGGGGAATCCGTAGTTGAAGCCGAGCGAGGAGAACGCGGTCGCATCGGCGCCTGGCTCGTTCAGCCCTCCGTTCGTGAAGTCGAGGAAGAGGTTCGCGACGACGGGGAGTCGAAGCTTGTCTTCGCGTGTATCCTCGTCTCGATTCGGCAGCTCGAAGAACGCCGAGTTTCCATCCTTCGAAGGACCGGCCGCCTCGAGGCGCGCGTAGGGCGTACGCGGGGCGCCGTTCGCCCAGAAGGACGAGCGATCACGACGCGCCGACGTCTCGCTCGCTTCTGATTTCGACACGAGCGCGACCGTCGTCGGCTCGGACGTGTCGACATTTCGACGAGCCTTCGCCACCGCGCTCGAGCTCTTCTCTCGCTGTCGCGCTTCCCACTCGGACTCGGCCTCCTGTCGGTCGCGCGAGACGGCACGACACCCGGCGAAGAACAGCACGAGCCCCACGG
>CAYZGY010001070.1:0-2723 GCA_964478085.1 uncultured Planctomycetia bacterium | reverse complement strand
GAGGATGATGGTCGAGGAGGATGGTCACGCGAGGATCTGCTCGATCACGTGGCCGTGAACGTCGGTCAGCCGACGATCGATTCCGTTGTGCCGGTAGGTGAGCTTCTCGTGGTCGAGGCCGAGAAGGTGGAGAACGGTCGCGTGGATGTCGTAGCTGTAGTTCGGCTCGAGAGCCTTCCAGCCCCACTCGTCGCTCTCTCCGTAAGCCGAGCCACCCTTGATGCCCGCACCCGCGAGCCACGAAACGAACGTGCCGCCGTTGTGGTCGCGTCCGCCCGTGTTCTGGCTGAAGGGCATGCGTCCGAATTCGGTCGTCCAGATGACGAGCGTGTCCGCGAGGAGGCCCCGTTGCTCGAGATCCTCGAGGAGCGCAGCGATCGGCTGATCGGTGCTCGCGGCGATCGCGGGAAGCTCCGTCCGCAGATTGCCGTGGTTGTCCCAGTTGTTCTTCGGGCCGCCCGCCCCGCTCCAAACCTGGACGAAGCGGACGCCACGCTCGATGAGCCGGCGTGCGGTGAGGCAACTGAGCGCGAACTTCTCCGTCACGGATTTGTCGAGACCGTAGAGGGTCTTCGTCGCGGCGGTCTCACGAGACACGTCGAGCGCTTCGGGCGCGCTGAGCTGCATGCGCGCAGCGAGCTCGTACGACGCGATGCGCGCTTCGAGGCGCGAGTCGTCGGGGCGCGTGGCCGCGGGGCCTCCATGTTTGACGGGGCTACCCGATTGAGACGCTCGAGCGCGCGCAAGCTCGACGATTCACTTTCGGGCGAGATGTACTCGGCGTCGCTCGGTGGGTGGATGTCGGCGATCGGTCGCGGCTTTCCGATCTCGAGGATCGTCCCTTGGTGCTTCGCGGGAAGGAACGCCGCCGAGAAGTTACCACGGTTGTTGTACGGGAAGCCGCGGTGGTCGGGAATGACGACGAACGACGGCAAGTCCTCCGATTCGTTCCCGAGCGCGTACGAGATCCACGCGCCCGCGCACGGGAAGCCCGGCTGCGTGAAGCCCGTGTTCTGCATGTAGCTCGCTGGGCCGTGCACGTTCGTCTTCGACGCCATCGACATGAGGAAGCCGAGCTTGTCGACATGCTTCGCCACGTGGGGGATGACGCTCGACACCGAGCGACCGCATTCGCCGTAGCGACGAAATTCGAAGGGGCTCTTGAGCACCTTGAAGCCCGGTGATCCCGTCACCGACTCGACCTTGCCGCTGCCCGGGTCGAACTTGCGACCGTGGAGCCGTTCGAGCGCGGGCTTGTGGTCGAACGTGTCCATCGGGCTCGCGCCGCCGTTCATGAACAGCTGGATGACGCGCTTGGCTCGCGGAACGTGATGCGGGGACTTCGCGGGATCCGCGGCTCGACTCTCCCGTGAGAGGAGGGACGCGAGGGCGAGCGAGCCGAAGCCACCCGCGGACGACGTGAGGAGCTCGCGGCGCGAGGATATTCGACTGAGGGCAGATTCTCTCGTTGCTGGGTTCGTCATGGGGCGCGGATCTCAGTCGACGAAGACGAACTCGTTGAGGTTGACGATGAGCCGGCACGTGCTCGCGAATCCGTGCGCGTCGCGATGTTCCCGCAGGACGGCGAGCTCCTCCTTCGACGGTTGACGCGAAAGAGCCAGCGAGAACGCGCGACGAATCTGTGCGTCCGGCGTCGACTCGAGCTTCGTCACTCGATCGGCAAAGTGCTCGGCGTAGCGCACGACGAATCGATTGTTGAGAAGCGCGAGCGCCTGGAGCGCCGTGACGGACTCCGTGCGCTTCGGAGTGAGCTGCGAGCCGTCGGCACAGTCGAGCGTCGCGAGGAACGGATCGGGCAGCGTGCGGAAAAGAAAGCGATACGTGCTACGTCGCCGCAGCTCCGGCCGATCGACGTCGAAGCCCGTGTAGTCGAGCGTCGGCGTGACGTGGATGCCCGGCTTCTGGTGGAACTGCTTGACCGAAGGTCCGCCCATTTTCGCGTCGAACTTTCCGCTGAGGACGAGCACGGCGTCCCGTACGCACTCGGCCTCGAGTCGCCGTCGCGGCATGCGCCAGAGGAGGTGGCTGTCCGCGTCGACTCGCTCGGCGGCCTCGTCGCGTGTGTCGGAGCGTTGTCGGTACGTCGTGCTCGTCGTCAGCTCGCGGTGAAGGTCCTTGAGGGAGCCTCCGCGAGTGAGAAAGCGTGCCGCGAGCGCATCGAGAAGCTCCGGATGACTCGGACGGGATCCCGCGCGGCCGAAGTCGTTCGGCGTGTCGACGATCCCGCGGGTGAAGTGGTGTTGCCAGGCGCGATTGACGATCGATCGCCACGTCAGCCCGTTGCGCTCGTCGGTGATCCAACGGGCGAGCTCAGCTCGGCGTTGCCCCTCGTCGGGCTCGGTGGAGAGCTCGTCCTTGGCGCGGAGGTCGTCGATCAAGCGCAGCACGGCCGGTTTGGCTTCGGGGCCGGGACGCTCGATCTCTCCGCGACGCAGGACGTTGATCGGCTTGGGACCCGGGTGCGGCTGGAACTTTCCATCCGGGGGGAACTGGTTCACGCCGGCGTAGACGTAGCTCACGGCCGGCAGCGCGTCGATCGCCGCTTGGAGCTCCGTGCGGACGACGTATCTCGCGAGCTCCGTTCGCTCGGACTCGGTTCGCCTCGCCTTCGCCTTCGTGCGAATCTTCGTGATCGCGTCGGGGATATTCGATAGCACGAGCGGTGCGCGCGAGCTCGTCACCGAGAGGCGCGGGCGGCCGAT
>CAYZGY010001069.1:0-2723 GCA_964478085.1 uncultured Planctomycetia bacterium | reverse complement strand
TGCGGCGACATCGCCGAGCTCGAAAAAGGAGCCTTCGGTCGAGAGCTCGACGACGTCGTCGAGCTCGATTGACGCGGCCGGCGAAGCCGGGCCGAGGGAATCGCTGCTCGAGCCGTTGCGACAGATTCCGGCGAGACGCCAGGCCCGCACCGCCTGCCTTCCGATGCCTCCACATCGCGCGAGGAGCACTCGCGCCGCCTCGCGCACCCGCAAGCTCATACGCTCTTTGCCGGACTCCTGAACGACGGCCGAAGCGATGTCCGTCTCGACGTACCAGCGCCGCGACGCGACCGTTCCGGCCGAGCGGATCCAGTGCCCGCTCTCGAGCTTCGCGAGGACCTCGAGCAACGTGTCGGGATCGGAGAGCTCGGGAGCGTCGATACCGAAACCCTGAATCCAGTCGGAGAGCTCTTCGAGATCGACGGGGAATCCGAACGCGGTGATCGCCTCGACGATTTGGCGGTCGTCCGCGTCCAGCTTCGAGAGCTCGTCGCGTGCGATCGACTCGAAGTCTCCTTCGAGATCAAGCAGAGCGGAGGAGTCTCCGCCGGACGCTTGCGTTCTTTCGAGCAGCCAGTGGACGAGTCGAGCGTCGCCACGCGTGAGGCGGTGAAGACTCTCGCGAGCCGAAACGGAGAGATCACCGTGGAAAGTTCGCCGTGCGGTTTCCTGTAGGTCCTCGCGCGAGTATCCACGCAGATGGATGTGAAACGCGGAGTGTCGCCGGTCCTCGAGCTCCGGGAACGCAGGAAGCTCTCCGGCGCTCGCGGTCAGCACCGCGAGAACTTGAACGGGACTTCCCGCACCCGAACGTCGCCGAAGGATGCGCAGGAAGTGCCGAATGACCTCGGCGCTCAGCTCGTCGCAAGCGTCGACGTTCTGAAGCGCGATCACGGTCGGCCGACGTCCCGCGAGCTCGACGAGCGACTGTGCGAGAGCGTCGATGCGACGCAGGCGATCCTCGGCGGGCTCGTGTGGGCGAGGCACGTCGATGTTCTCGGGAAACGCGAGCTCGGGAAAGACGATGCGAAGGTCCGCCCCCAAGCGATCGAGAACGCGACGACGCCCAGACGGTTCGTCCCCTCCCGTCGGGGCGGAGAGCTGCTCGTCGATACGAGCGCGAACGAACGGCTCGATCAGGTCCGCGATCGGCTCGGCGCACGTCGAGGGTCGAGGCGAAAACGTCGTTCCGAAAAACTGAATGCCTCGCTCGGTCGCGACGTGCTCGAGCGCCGAGAGGAGAGCTCCGGTCCCCTGCCCCGCTCCACCTTCGAGAACACCGACGAAGGGCACCGGTCCCGATCCTTTCGCGATCGAGGTGGCCCACTCTTGAATACCGTCTGCGAGAAAACGCATGCCACGCGAAGGCACGGACACGTTCACGCTTCGAAAGGTGGTCTGACTCGCCATCGACTCTCCTGCCCGGGAAGACCGCAAACCCACTCTGGCGCTCCGTCCGATCGGTCGTCTTGACGACGAACGCGAAGGCTCCCTTTTCCGAGATCGGACGGGAGCAGAGAAAGAGACAACGGTGCAGGTTTACGGGCCATGTGCTGATAAGAGGCGATCCGTCCGATCCGCTTGAAAACTCCGGTGCCGATTGTAAGTTTCTTCGGCTGCGTCCCGAGCGGGGCGATCTTTCGAAGCGATCTCGCTGATGGCGACATCGCAACTGAAACCGACAGGAACTCATGGCTGTCAAGTTCACAGAACGCGCAGAGAAGGTACTTCTCGCCGCCGGCGAGGAAGCGAAGAACCGAGCCCACGATTTCGTTGGGACCGAGCATGTCTTGCACGCGATCGTCTCGCAGAGCGACAGCATCGCGATGAAGGCTCTCTACCGAGCCAATTCAGACACCGATCGACTCCAGCAGCTCGTCGGCGAAGCGCTCGAGAAGATCGAGGTAAAGGGAAGCCAAGGATCGATTCCGTTCACGCCGCACGCCAAGCGTTGCTTGCACCTCGCGAGTGACGAGGCCGTGCGCTGCGGCCATTCGTTTATCTCCACCGAACACCTGCTCCTCGGCGTTCTGCGCGAGGAGGAAGGTGCCGCCGCTCGGCTGCTCCAGGAAGTCGGAGTGCAGGCGGAGGACGTCGAGAACATCATCGTCGCGATGCTCGGCGGTGGCGAAGAGCCGAACCCGAATCCTCAGCAGAAGTATCAGTTCCCGAAGTCGACGGGACAGAAGCTCACCGTGCTCGAGTCGTTCAGCATCGACCTGACCGACCACGCGATTCTCAGCAAGCTCGATCCCGTCATCGGTCGCGACAAAGAGATCCAGCGCATCGTCCAGATCCTCAGTCGCAAGACGAAGAACAACCCGGTCGTCATCGGTGAGCCCGGCGTCGGAAAGACCGCGATCATCGAAGGCCTCGCGCAGCGCATCGCCGATCGCAGCGTCCCCGAGATCCTCGCGGACAAGCGCGTGATCAACCTCGACCTTGCCGCAGTTCTCGCGGGAACGAAGTACCGCGGTGAGTTCGAAAAGCGCCTCAAGGGGATCATCAAGGAAGTCGTCGAAGCGAAGAACATCATCCTCTTCATCGACGAGATTCACACGATGATGGGCGCGGGCGCCTCGGAGAGCTCGCTCGACGCGTCGAACATCCTCAAGCCGCCGCTTTCTCGCGGAGACATCCAGTGCGTCGGCGCGACGACTCTCGACGAGCACCGCAAGCACATCGAGAAGGACGGCGCGATGGAGCGTCGCTTCCAGACCGTT
>CAYZGY010001068.1:0-2730 GCA_964478085.1 uncultured Planctomycetia bacterium | reverse complement strand
CGACCCCGAGATGGCCGCGGCGGTCGGCATGCGTTCGAGAGTTTGGTCGTTCGCGATCGCGGTGTGGCTCGGGCTCGCGATCGGGCTCTCGATGAGGGTCTCGGGGCTGCTCTTCACGTTCGGGCTTCTGGTCCTGCCGACCCTCGTCGTCAAGAGCCTCCCCCGCTCGACGCTGCCGATGCTGTTCACGGCGCCACTCGTCGGGCTTGTCGCGAGCTTCTTCGGGAGTATCATCGCCGATCACTACGACTTTCCCGCCGCGCAGATGACCGTCGCGCTCCTGAGCGGGCTCGTAGCCGTCTCTTGGCTCATCGGGGCGATTCGCGGACGAAGCGCTGGGGCCTGAGGCGGTTCGATGGAATCGTTTTGGGGGGGGCTTCGCCCGATGTCCCGCCGCCGCATCGTTTTCGTGGTCTTGCTTCTCGCCGTACTCGGTGCCGGCACGGTCGCGATTGACTACCGCGAAGAAATCCGCCTCGAGCTCCTGCGCGAGCAGGCGATCGAGGAGCTCGCCGCCGAGAAGTTCAATCCTCGGGAGCTCCCCGAGACACTCGCCGACGTGCTACGGTCGAAGCGCACGAACTCGGCCGTGCTCGCTCGGATTCTCTCGGAGCCCGACCTTCGGACGTGGTCGCGACTCGTCTGTCTCATCGATCGGAACTTCTCGGAGGAGGAGCGCGACGAACTGATTTCGTACCTGCGAGATGACTATACTCTCGCGCTCGTCCGGTACCTGCTCTTCGAGCCGTACTCCAGCGCGAGCGCATGGAGGCGGGACACGACGCCGAGTTGGCAAGGCGGCTCGAGGTTTCTCGAGGAGCGATTGAGATTCTGGACCGGCAGTGTGCGAGGATCGAACCGTGCGACGAGAGCGGCCGTCGACTTTCTCGAGTCGATCCTCGACGGGCGTTTCGAGTACGAACGAGCTCGACCCGGCCTACTACTGGCGCCTCAAAATGCGAGCCACGACAGCGCTCGCGTCGATGCTTCTGCGCAGCGGAAAGCGCGAGGCTCTCGAGGCGGTGTTGCTCGCGATCGGCATGGAGCTGATGCCGAGCCTCCGACGGAAGTTTCCGGATCTTCTCTGAAGCTTGCAGTCGCCTCGATACATCGAGGAATTCCCGTTCACGCGGACGCATATTCGGGATTCGTGGCCCGAAACACCTGATTCCGAGTTCGACACCCCGATGCATAAGAAGTTCCGCCAGTGGTGGTTCTCGAATCGTGGAAAGCTCGAGTGGGATTCGGAAACGCGTCGCCGGCGATCAGGTCTCTGAGATTCCGTCGAGCACGCGCAGGAGATCTCCGGGCATCTCCGCGCGGAAGCGCAAGATCTCGTCGTACTCCGGTGACGGGAACTCGAGCTCGGCCGCGTGCAGGAAGACGCGTGAGAGTCCCCAGTTGTCACGAAAGCGTCGATTGACCTCTCGGCGACCGTAGTCGCCATCGCCGATGAGCGGATGGTCGAGGCTCGCGAAGTGGGCGCGAATCTGATGCGTGCGCCCGGTGAGAATCTCGACGTCGAGGAGCGTCGCGCCTCGGAATCGCTGGTCGACGCGCCAACGCGTCAGCGCGGATCGGCCCGTACCCGCATCAGCATCTCGCGCACGGTAGCGTGAGACTCCCTTCGACGTCTCGGTGCGCTCGATCGCGGTGTCGATCTCCCCGGAGTCGCGACGCACGCGTCCGTGAACGAGCGCCTTGTAAGTCTTCGAGGCCTCCCCGCGACGCAGGATACCTTCGAGCGACTTGGCCAGTTCGCGCGTCTTCGCGGCGACGATGAGGCCGCTCGTGCCACGGTCGAGACGGTGGACGAATCCGGGTCGGTACTCCGAGCCGCGCCGGAAGTGCTCGGGAAGATGCGCGCGCAGGAGATCGAGAAGCGTGTCGCCACCGTGATGCTGCGGTCCCGGGTGGACGACGAGGCCGCCGGGCTTGTTGAGGACGATCAGGTGGTCGTCCTCGTGGACGACACGGAAGTTCCGCCGGAAGCGATCGGAGTTGCGAACGCCGCGCACACGGTCGAGTCGATCGTCGGGGGTCTCCTCCCACGCCGAGGTGTCGGTCCAAAGCTCGACGTGATCACCGACCGAGAGCCGGCTGTCCGCTTTGACCTTCGAGCGATTGACCGTGATCTTCCGATTGCGAAGAAGCTTGTGGACGAGGCCATGCGGCAGCTTCGGAAAGCGCTTCTTGAGAAATCGATCGACGCGCTGGCCGTCAGCGTCTGGCTCGACTTCGATGCTCGGGGGGCCGGGGCGATCGGACACGGTGTTCGGGTCGGGGAAGGCGGTTTCGGGATTCGAGGAACTTGACGGGCAGAGTCTAACCGTTCATCCCCGACATCCTGAAGTCCCTCGCCGGATTCTCCGTTTCTTCATTTTGGCGTCGCCAACGCGAACGGTTACATTGTGCGCCGATTGGGAGGTCTCATGAGCGATTCGAAAGACTGCCTCGGAAGGTGTTGTGCTGCCGAGCTCATCGGTACGTTTCTACTCGTCTTCATCGGCTGTGGCGCCGTGCACGTCGCCGTGACGCTCGGCGCGCTCGAGGGCGTCTGGCAAGTCGCGAGCATGTGGGGCTTCGCGGTCGCCTTGGCGATCTACGCGATCGGGAACATCAGCGGCGCGCACATCAATCCGGCGATCACGGTCGCGATGGCGTGCTTCGGTGGATTCTCGAAGTCGCGTGTCGTGCCGTACATCCTCGCGCAGCTCCTCGGACCCTTCC
>CAYZGY010001067.1:0-2740 GCA_964478085.1 uncultured Planctomycetia bacterium | reverse complement strand
CGATCGATTCACCCCAACCAGCAAGGAGGGGTGAAGTAGCGTGCGGTTTCTTGATTCGGCTCTCGGAAAAGCCTGTCGGACTCTCAGCGGTTCTGCTAGAGTTCGACGGGCTTTTTTCGTGACCTATCGGAGCTCTTCTCGATGTTCTCTCCGAAGCTCGTCGCTCGTGTCGCGGCGTTTCTGATCGTCCTGATGGCTCTCGGCTTCCTCGCTCGCATCGCGTTCGGGCCGGTGGTGCTGGCGAATCCGAATTGGATGATCGCGATGGTCATCATCTCGGTCGTCGTGGCGTACGTGATGCCGGTGGGCGGTGGCGGCGAGAGCGGTACGTCGAGCGAGAATCGGAGCTTCCTCCGCAAGAGCGAGTTCCTCTGCGACTCGTGCAAGTACGACAACAACCGCGACTGCTCGCGGCCGGAGCGTCCCAACGCGACTGATTGTCCGGACTTCCGCCCGAGCTGAGTGGGGAGTACTTCTGCAGGTTTGGGGGAAGATGGGGTCCAGCCGAATTCGGGAATCGACTTTCCGATTTTGGTCTCGCGTTCGGTTCTTGAGCTATCCGAACCCGAGCGCTAATGTTGGGGTAGGTTGTGCGCCGCACTAGCACGTCGTTGAAGATGCCGATTCGGGGTCCAGGTGGCCGATTCGCCCGAACTCTTCGTCGCCGAAACTCGCCAATGCTCCACATTGGCTCCGTTTCAGCTCCTCGATCTCGAGCGAATCGTCTCCCTTGTCCGCTCGAAGCACTTCTTCAACAACCTGTCTGGAGGGACGTGCGGCGTTGATTCGGGTCTGAAATTGCGCGGTCGACACCGCGCGAGACACATTCGGAGGTCCATCGCCATGGGTGCATCGAGCCTGGTGGTTTCGGGCGCACGCCCCCTGCTCGCGGTTTTCGGGGCAGTCATTTTGTGCTGCAGTCTGTCGACGCCTTCGCTTGATGCGCAGGGCGCGGCCGACGTTCGGGACGTCTTGCTCGATCGCGTCGGCGATCTCTCGGCACTTCAAGTGCCCGACGACGTTGCCGATTTCCCTCAGCCTCGACTCGAGGACGGAAGTCTCGATCCACGCTTCGGGATCACCGATGAAAAGGTGCGTCTCGGCCGCTTCCTCTTCTTCGATCCGATTCGATCGAATCACATCCTGCCCGAGTTCGGCGGCGATCCGGCGACGGCACACACGGCGTCTTGCGGCTCGTGCCACATGGGCGAGGCGGCCTCGAAGGCGGGGCAGGTCAACGCGATGGGCGTCGGCGGTCTCGGCCGACACGTGATGGAAGCCGATGGCAGCATGACCGCGTTGCGCGTCACGGACGAAGATCTCGTCGACACCGTGCCGACCGCGATGGAGATTCTCGACGAAGCGGGCAACGTGACGCAGAGCGGTCGCTTCGACGCGATCGATACTCCACCGCGCGTCGCGCCTTCGGTCATCGGTTTCGCGTTCAACAACCGACTCCTCTGGGGCGGTGAGGCGGGCGAAGAGAACGACGAGGAGTACCCGGCTCAGGAAGACATCGTGCGTCTCGCCTCAGGTGCCCACCGCATGGCGAATCCCGACACTTCGGAGCTCCAGGGAATTCCGGTCTACGTCGAGCTCTTCCGTCGCGCGTTTCCGACGGAAGCCGCGAACGCCGACACGAGCGGTGATCTTGGCGACCTCGTCAGCATCGACACTCAGTTCCGTGCGATCGCCGCGTTCTGTCGTACGGTGATGACGCACGACACGCCGTGGGATCGTTTTATCGCCGGCGACGACGATGCCCTCACCGCGCGCCAGTTGCGTGGCGCGTTCCTCTTCTCGGCCTCGACCGAAGATGGCGGCGCGAATTGCATCGCGTGTCACAGCGGCCCGGCGCTCAACAAGCGGCTCGGCGATGAGGAAGGCCTTCTCGTCGAGGAGAACTTCGACAACCTCGGTGTCGCGGAGCACCCGGTCTTCGATCTCGCGCGCGAGGTGACCGGGAACGAAGCTCTGCGCGACAACGGCCGATTCGGTGTCACCGGGCTCAGCATCGACCGATTCGAGTTCAAGTCGCCGACGCTTCGCCAGATGAGGGACGCGGCTCCGTTCTTTCACGGCGGAGACTTCGGCACGATTCGTGAGGTCGTCGAGTACTTCAATGCAGGTGTTCCGCGCAACGAGGAAGCCGCCGGCGCCGGCAATGTCTCCGAGCTTTTCACGAATCCTCGGGGTGGCGAGACGGTCGGCCTCGGGCTCGGCGCGGACGACGTCGACGCCCTCGTCGATTTCCTCGAGAACGGCCTCTACGACAAGGGCTTCGTCGAGAAAGAGGAGGGCGCTCGCACCCGGGTCTTCGAGCTGATGACGGCCGACCTGACGTACGAGCAAGATCTCCTCGATCTGGGCGCCCAGGACGGCTGGCTGCCGAGTGGTCTTCCGAACGGCTTCAACGACGAGGTCAGCCGCGACCAGATCGTTTTTGTCCGTGGAAGCATCACGCCGGGAGATGAAGACATCGACATCAGCGACGCGCAGAGAATCTTCGGTTACCTTTTCTTGGACGGCCCCCGTCCAGCGCCGATGGTCGCGAGTGACGTCAACGACGATGGCAAGACGGACATGGCCGACGGAATCTTCCTCTTGAGCTGGCTCTTCCGCGGTGGCGACGCGCCGTTCGCGCCGTTCCCCGAGGAGGGGCAGGATTTGACGAAGAACTGAGGGGCCGCCCTTGCAGCGAAATCGATCTCGCGCCTCGGCGCTCGTATCGGTCGTCGCC
>CAYZGY010001066.1:0-2741 GCA_964478085.1 uncultured Planctomycetia bacterium | reverse complement strand
CCGCCCCTCCGTCAAGACGCCGCGATCCAAAAACTCCCCCCCCCGTTTCTCCAAACTACCCACGCGACTCGACGAATGCGTGACCACGAGGTCGGGATCACCGTCACTGTCGAGATCCACAGGAGCCACGCTACGCATCCCGGCGATCCGAATTCGATCCCCCTCCTCGAAACGGCCATCCCCGTCATTCAGGAGCAACGACACCGAGTTGCCGACGTTTCCGATGACGAGGTCGAAATCTCGATCGCCGTCGATATCCGCAAGCGCGGCAATTTGCGGAAGCGTTCCGACGAGGACGGACTGAGGTTCCTGAAACTCACCGTTCCCACGATTGAGAAAGATCGTCACCGTGTTGTTGCCGGGATTGCACGTCACGAGATCCGGGAACACGTCTCCGTTGAGCAATCCGTTCGTGACGAAGAACGTCGAGTCCCCCGCGCCGTACAGATGCCGCGCCGGCTCTTCCCCGCGACGATGAACGATGAGCTGCGCGTTTCTCATGCTCGTCACGGCTAAGTCCATCACGCCGTCTTGGTCGAAATCTGCCGTCGTGATCGAGTTGACGTAGCCGGCCTCTTGATACTCGATCGCCTCCCGGAGCTTGCCGTCGCCGTCGTTGTACTGAATCGAGATGCTGCTCGCGCTTCCATCGGCAACAGCGACGTCGAGATAACCGTCCCCGTTCATGTCCGCGATAGACGACCAGTGCGGATCTTCGGTGTGCCGGTAGTCCTTCGGTGAAAAGCCCGATGCCGGCCTCGGCTCGCCGCCCCACCGAATCTGCACACCCTCGAGATTCGTCGCGACGATATCGAGGAGACCGTCGTCATCGAAGTCTGCGGGAACGAGACCGTAATACGTGCCGTCAGGATACAGTTCCTGAAAAACATGGGTTGCGCGAGAGCCGCCGGGCAAGACGAGGACACCTCGACCGCTGTATCCGACAGCCAGATCGATCGTGTCATCCGAGTCGGCGTCGAAAGCGACGAGCGAATTCGCGGCCGCAAAACTTCCCTCGAGCGGCACTTCGTACAATTCGTGAAGTGCGTCGCCACGATACTCGAGCGCGAAGACCCGCTTGTCTCCCGCAACGATGATCTCCGGACTACCGTCTCCTTCAAAGTCCTCGAAGACCAGCTTGTACGGGTCTTCGCCAACCGGAAACGTCACACCGGACGAAAAGGTTCCGGCACCTTCGTTGAGCAAGACACGAATGTCGTCCGATCGCGAATTCGCCGTGACGAGGTCGACGTCGCGGTCTCCGTCGATATCGACCGCGAGCAAGGATCTCGGATAGTCGCCCGCCTCATAAGGCGTCGCCTCGCCGAAGCTCCCGTCCCCCTGATTGAGCAAGACGAACACCGCGTCGTTCCTGCGATCCGAAAACACGACGTCGGGAAGACCGTCGCCGTCGAGGTCAGCCACCTTCAGGTCGGTCGGACTACCGTCGAACGGCGTTTCATGGAACTCGCTGAGAGCGCCATCGCCATTCACTTGCGTGCGGTAGATCCCATCCGGTCCGACCGCGACGATGTCGACGATTCCGTCGTTGTCGAAGTCGATCGCTCCGAGCGCGGTAAACGCACGGGACGTCAGTCTCGAACGCGTAGTGAACAGACGGCCACCCTGATGAAGCTGAACCACGAGCCGAGGCTGTGAATTCCCGGGACGAATCCACGCGGCGATGTCGCGGAGACCGTCACCGTCGAAATCGCCGGTGGCCAAGGCCGTGCTCGGCCGACCCGCCATCAGGATCGTCGCTTCACCGAACGCCAACGGAAACGCGTCGCACTCGTCCGGTATGCCGTTGCCGTCGCAATCGAGACTTCGACCTTCTTCGAGGTCCGCACGATCAGCGAACCCGTTGAAGTTGCAATCGGCAAGAGCTCGGGGGACGCCGAACACGACTCCGAGGCCAACGAGACCGAGAACCAAGCGGATCGAGATTCCGCGGACATCAGCGGTGTTTTTCATGCTTCGCTCGACCGAGACCGGGGAAGAAAGAGCGCGCCGCCCACAATTGTCACGCGCCGGTGATCGATTCGAACAGGAAAAACCGGACCGAGAACTCAGGCCGCGCCACACGCCGGGCTCGACTCGGCACAGCCGAGCGACCCGTCCACCCGATCGAACCCGCACACCGTCGAAGGATCGGGGATCGGGTCGCCTGGTCGAAAAAGCCACCCTGAGAGGAAGACCGCGTCGGTGACGTTTCTACGTCCGTCGCCGTCGGTGTCCCCTCTGAGAAAGGCGTTTCGACCTTCGACGATGCGAGGCAGGACACGCGCATCGAACAGCGCGCTCGGTTCACGCGCGAATCCGTCGACCGTAAAGCTGATCGGGGTCGCAGGGGACGGAGCGTTGCAAAGGATCCCGTCCTCGAGGCGAAGGAGAAAGCCACCCGCAGGAGGTGTCCGGATGACCTCGTAGGGAATCTGGATCATCGAGTTTCGCGCGATCGGTAACTGCGCTTCTAAGTAGGCAGAGATCACCTGCGCCGAGATATACCCGGCCGGACCGCCGGTTCACACGGGTCGACCGCCAAGGAAACCGAGAAGTTCGGTTGGATGCGATGTTGATCGGCATCCGTTCCACAAACGTACGGCCCGAACACATCGCACGGGTCATCTCCGACTCGAAGGAAGCGCGCGTCGTGCGATACTCCGTAGGTCCAGCCGGTGATCTCATCCGTTCGGGTTTCTCTGACGACGACCGCTGTAAATCGATCGCCTTCAGCGACG
>CAYZGY010001065.1:0-2743 GCA_964478085.1 uncultured Planctomycetia bacterium | reverse complement strand
CGGCGACCTGCCGCGAGACTCGCGCGGAGTGTCGAACCGGAGGAACCGGAGGAACCGGAGGACCCGGATCGACACCCCGCTCGAGTTTGGTTCGGGAAGTGGTGGGCGAGGGAGACGTCGCTACTGGGAAACCGAGCGCAGGTCGCTCTGGATGCAAATCCAGTCAGCGTCGCCGTCCCCGTTCGTGTCGAGTGGGCGGAAGGTGCCGCGCACGATCTCGCGATTCACGGCCGGCGAACCGTCCCCATCGATGTCGACCGAGAGCTCGGGAATCGGCACGTTCGGTAGCTCGAGCGCGCCGAGCGCTTCGCCCAGTGACGTCCCGAAGACGGCGAGGATGAGCTGCGCGAACTCGAGGAGAAGCTCATCTTCGACGTCGTAAGCTTCTCCCGCGACGCCGAGCTCGATGCCGCCGAGGCCTCCGACAATCGCATCGGGGAGGCTGCCCGGGTCCGGACCGTCCTCGATCGCGGTCTCGAAGATCAGAGTCGGCGCACCGTCGACGAGAACGAGCTGGATCTCGGTCTGAATGCGCAGCCCGAAGCTGTACGAGAAGAGCTCGACCTCGTCGGCATCGCCATCCTCGTCCGCTTCACCGACGCCGTCCGCCTCCGTGTCCGCAACGAACGAAACGACGAGATCATCGACGAGAATCTGCGCCGGCATCGTGCTCAGCACGCCGGGTGGGACAGGGGTGGCCTCGATGAGCTCCGGGACGATGACGAAGTCCGAGCTCGGCGGGTTCGCGTTGTGTGCCTGGATCGCGAGAACGTTGCGTCCTGTGCGCATCGCCTGCGGGAACTGTGTCAGGTCGATCTCGACGAGCCTCGGCTCGCCCGCGCCGTCGGCAACGTCGTCGAACGCGGGCGCCGTGCCCGCCGTGCCGATGTTGCGACGACCGACCTCCACGCCGTTGAGGTAGGCGACGAAGGCGTCGTCGTACCGAACTCGCAGAAGGAGACCTTCGAGAGCGTCCGGATCCTCGATCTCGAAATCCTTGCGCAGGTAGACCGAGACGTAGTCGCCGTCCGACATGTCGTCGAGCACCGTCGCCACGCCGATGAGCTCGTCAGGATTCGAGGAGTATCCGAACCCCGAAGGACCCTCATCCCAATTCGCGTCGTTGAAGCGCAGCGTCGCCCACGCAGCGGAGGGAGCCGAACGCCCCTTGAACCAACGCCATTCTTCGCCGATCGCGATGATCGTCTCGCCGACGACGCCTTCGTCGAGGAGCACGCGCGGCGGGAAGCGAGCTTCGACGTGCACGCCGAGCGGATCGTCGGCATCGACGCCGGGAAGCGCGAGGAACTCGTTCCCGAAGAGCGTGCCGACCGTGCCCGCGTTGAGCGGGATCGGTGACTCGACGCCATCGAAGCCGAGGTCGGTCGTCAGGAGTCCCTGCGCCGTCATCTTTCCGAGCGCCTGATTGAGAGTATCGGACGAGAGCGAGATCGTCGCGTCGACGGTATGGCCCGGCGAGCCCGAAATCGGGAAGTTCGGGAACGGCGCGCCCGTGCTGAATGTGCCGGGATAGTTCGGATAGCCCGCGGCAGCACCCTCGGTCGAGTCCCAACGTCCATCGAAGAGAAGAGAGAGCGCCCGGGATGACTCGACGACGTCATCGAAGCGCGTCTCGAGAGCGACGAGGCCGAGTTCGAGGTCGAGACGCAGATTGCTGAAGGTCTCTTCGAGAAGAGGAACGATCTCGTTATTCGCCGCATCGACGACTACCGTGCGTACGGCGTTCTCGATCGTGTCTTGAAAGAGAGGGCTGATCGTGTTGACGAGCGCGTCGAAGATGCCGATGGGATCGAGGAAGCCGCTGACGTTGAACGAGGAGCTCCCGATGCCGACAGTAAAGCCGTCGTTGATGACGCGCAGACTCGTTCCCCCGTTCGTCGGCGCGAAGGCGATCGTGCCGGAGATCGTGATGTTGTTGCCGGTCCACGTCGCGTTCCAGCTGTCCGTGCCTAGGAAGCCGAAATCGCTGCGTCCGTTGCCGAAGAAGCGGATGCGGGAGGCAGTGACGCGCAGCAGAATGCGCCCGCCGTTCGCACCGCTCGGCTCGAGTGAAAAACCGAGGCCCGAGATCTCGACACGGTCTCCGTCGACGGTGATGTCGGCGATGCCGATGTCCGTGTTGAGAAGACGAACACCGCGCACGGAATCGTTGAGTAGCGCCGGCAAGTCGCTGATAAACGGCGCGGCGATCGCCTCGACCTCGTCGAAGCCCGAGCCGCCGGTGATCGAGAGCGCCAGAGAGTCTCCGAAACTCGTGGTACGAAGGACAGGCTCGACGCCGACGGCAAGCTCCTGCCAGACGGCCCGTCCGAACTCGTCGACCGCTTCGACGCGAATCAGCTTCGGCCCTTGATCGTTCGAGACATCGATCACGTGCGTAAACGTGTACGACGTCAGGAGGCGTCCGGGAAGCGTGACGTCCTCCCCATCGACGACGATGCGCGCGATGCCCGTGTCGTCCCTGACCGCTCCACGAATCGACAAGGTGTCGGACGACACACGCGTTCCTTGCGCCGGTGAAAGGAGCGAAAGAGTCGGCGGACGGTTGTTCGGAAGCCGCGAGACGGTGCAGTCGACCGCCTCGGTCAGCTCGCGATCGATGATCCCGCGCACTTCGTAAAAGTGCGTGCCACCGACAGCCGGCGTGTCACGAAACGAGGTCGCCGAGCCACCGATCTCGGCGATGACCTCGTCGTCTCGCGAGATCTCGATGCCGTCGTAC
>CAYZGY010001064.1:0-2746 GCA_964478085.1 uncultured Planctomycetia bacterium | reverse complement strand
CCAGAACGAGCCGAACAACGACGAGTACATGACCCTGCTGCAGCTCGACCAGGAAAAGTACGAGCTCGGCGACGTCGTCCGCGTCTCGGCACTCGTTCAGGACGACAGCTTTCGGCCGTCCGAGGCCGACCACCAGGTCGCCGTCATCGAGACGCCGGACATCGAAGAGACCGAGCTCCGACTCGAGAAGGACCCGACGGCTCCGGGCTGGTTCCGCGGCATCTTCGTTCCGCGCAAGATCGGCACGTACCGCGTCCGGCTGCCCGACGGCTCCGAAGCCCTGGCTCAAGTGCGCGCTCCGGAGATCGAGTTCCAGGAGCCGCACCTCGACGAGAGCAGCCTGCGCGAGCTCGCCGAGACGACGCGCGGCAAGTACGTCCGTCTCTGGGAGGCGGCCTCGATTCCCGATGAGATACCCGATCGCCGACAGACCGTCGTGACGACCGACGAGCCGATCCCGCTCTGGGACAACTGGTTCTCGCTCTCGCTCCTCGCGGGCCTCTTGACGATCGAATGGATTCTGCGAAAGCTCGTGAGGCTCCTGTGAGAGAGACGAACCACGACAACCAGTTCATCTCCCCGATGCTCGAGCGCATCCGCGCGGGGCTCTCGCAGCTGAAGCGCATCGTCCGGCTGTCGCTCCTTCTGCGCGGCGGATCGATCGTGCTCGTGGTGCTCGCGGCGGTCGTCTACGTCTCGTTCGGGCTCGACCGCGTCTTCCGCCTCTCGAACATCGGACGCGGCGTGACGCTGCTGATCTACCTCGGCGCGATCGGCTGGACGGCGTGGAAGTACGTCCTGCGGCCGCTCTCGCTGACGCTCTCCGAAACGGCTCTCGCCGACCTTCTCGAACGACAGTTCCCGCAACTCGAAGATCGACTGCGTAGCGCTGTCGACTTCCTCAAGGATCCCGACGTCGGCAACGTCTGGGGAGAGCCCGAGGTCGACGACGACGCTGCGCTGACCATCGCGATGAAGCGACGTGTCGCCGAGCAAGCCGCGACGGAGGTCGAGACGCTCGAGCCGGCACAAGTCATCGACACGCCGCGCGTCGTCTCCGCGCTGACGGGCGGTGTCTCGGCGCTCGCGCTCATCGGAATGCTCGCGCTGATCCTCGGCAGCACCTTCGGCATCTGGTTCCAGCGCCAGTTCCTCTTCGCCGACGTCGACTATGACTACCGCACGCATCTCGTCGTCCGCGGCGTCGACGAAGACCTCTCGATCGGCGTGCCGCGTGGTGACCCCGTCGAGATCGTTGTCGAGGCTTCGAAGGAGATTCCGAATCGCGTCTCGATCCGTCTCGTCTATCCGAGCGGTGTCGCACGTTACAACATGGAGCAAGCGGAGTCCGCAACGCCGAACGCGAGCTCGGAAGACGGCTCCGAGGAAGACGGCTCCGAGGAAGACAAGGACGAGGAAGACAAGGACGAGGAAGACAAGGACGAGGAAGACAAGGACGAGGAAGAGGAGGTCGCGATCTTCGTGCACCAGCACGGTGCCGTCACGGAGGACTTCGAGTTCACGGTCGAGGGCGGCGACTACCGCTCGCCCCCGCACAAGATCCGCGTCCTCGAGCGCCCGCAAGTCGACCAGCTCGCGATCACGGCGACGCCACCGGCGTACACGGCGGCCGCCCCGACACGGTCCGAGGGCGACGTCGGCGAGCTGGCCGTGCCGGCAGGCTCCGAGCTCGAGATCGTCGGACAGGCGAACAAGCCTCTGAAGAAGGTGGTCCTCGAGACAGAGGGCTCCGCGATCGAGCTCGTGATCGACGCGAAGGATCCCTCGCGCTTCCGCGGCAAGTGGTCGCCGAAGACGGGCGGCGCTGCGACAATCGTCCTCGAGGACGTCGAGCAGGTCCCGCCGGATCGCTTCCTCCAGTTCTCGACGCACCTCGTCGCCGACAAGCAGCCGAGCGTGCAGGTCAAGACGGTCGGTATCGGGCCACTCGTGACGGCCGTCGCCGATATCCCCTTCGTCATCAACGCGAAGGACGACTACCGCATCGACGACATCTCGCTCGCGTGGTCCGTCGAGGCGCCGAAGGGCGAACCGAAGACCGGCTCGCTCACCCTTCCCGTCACGTCGCTGCCCTCGCGCACGCCGATCAAGGACGAGAAGCAGGTCTTCTCGATCGACGGACTCGAGATCGAGCCCGAGAAGCGCCTCAACATCCGCATCGGCGCGACCGACAACGACGCGCTGAACGGAGCGAAGACGGGCTTCTCGACGATCCAGAGCTTCCTCGTCGTCACGGCCGAGCGCCTCTCCGACGAGCTGATCCGTCGAGAGGTCGAGCAGCGCCGCGTCCTCGAGCACATCGTCGAGGAGGAGCGCAAAGTGCGCGACGAGCTCTACCGGCTCATCGACGAGTCCTGGCAAAAGGAAGGCCCGATCGCCGACGCGGACGTCAAGCTGATGCTCGCGCTCGCCCGCACGGAACGCTCGCACGGCCGCGCGCTCGGCTCGATCTCGAGCGCCGTCCAGCAGATCCTCGCCGAGATGATCAACAACAAGCTCGCGACGGAAGAGCGAGTCGATCGCTTGCGCGAGCTCGTGATCGTCCCCTTGACCGACCTCGCCGAAAAGCAGCTCCCGGAGATCGCCACGCGCATCGCGAAGATCCGCGAGGAGCGCGACGCGCAGAAGCGGGTCCTCGCGGGCGTCGAGCTCGGTGCGCTCGTCGATCGCAAGCTCGAGAACCTCGAGGCCGTGCTCGAAGGCATGGCGACGCTCGAGAGCTTCA
>CAYZGY010001063.1:0-2753 GCA_964478085.1 uncultured Planctomycetia bacterium | reverse complement strand
CGAGAGGCTCACGACTCTCGGTCGGGTCTTGCTGCAGTCTTGCAATCACGACTCTCGGTGGTCTTGCTCGAGAGGCTCACGACTCTCGGTCGGGTCTTGCAAAACAAGAAGAAGGAGCCCCCGCTAAAACAAGAAGAAGGAGCCCCCGCTCACCTGAGCGGAGAGAAAAGAGCCTCCAGCAGGTCCTAGTCGGCCGGACCCTCGACCGAGCTCTTCAGCATCTCGTACGGTAGCGAGAACCGACTGCTCTCCTCCGTCATCTTCTTGTCGTGGAACGGATTGTAGGTGTGGACCTCGATGCGATTCTCCTCCGGAAGGAACGTCATGTACCTGAGCCACGACTCGCCGCCGTCGTTCATGCCTTGGTAGTCGGCGAGAAGCTGGTGCACTTCGTTGCCGTGCACTCCTTTCGATGTGAGTCGGCCTTCGCCGAGGACGTGGCCGCAAAGGACGAGGAAGATGTTCTCGTGGCGTGAGACGAATTTCTGCCACATCGCCTCGCCGGAGTTTCCCGCAACTCGGTAACCGTCGGAAGACCTGCGCTTGTTGTCCGCACCGAGGTAGGAGTGCGTCAGGACGATCGTTCGACGCTCGGGATGCTCGCGGACGACTCGATTCGCCCAGTCGAGGACCTCGTCGCGTGGCTTGAACTCGAGGGAGACAATCAGGAACTCGAGCTCGCCCTCCTCGAAGTACCAGTAGGAGTTGTCCAAGGTGTCGTCGTGCGTTCCTCCGAACGAGCTCTGACTCGCGAAGAGCGCTCGCGGAAAGAACTCCTCGAAGCGTGTCCGTCTGTCGACCGCGGTGTCGTACGAGGTCGGCGAGCCTTCCGTCTTGCGGTAGCCCATGTCGTGGTTGCCGAGGCAGAGACAGTACGGGACGTGGCCGTCGAGAGTCGCCATCGCCTTGCGGGCAATCCCCCACTCTTCCCGGTCGTCGGTCTGTGTGATGTCTCCGGCGTGAAGGACGAATCGAATATTGAGACGATCCTTCGCTTCGTGGATCCACTTGGTCTGAGCGTAGAAGTACTCACGCAAGTCCCGCCCCCACTTTCGTGCGGACTGACGCAGGCGCGTGTCGCAGTAGCACTGAGTGTCGGGCAGGACGACGAGCGTGAAGGGCTGCGGAGGCGGTGTGCGGCAACTCGTCGACGTAGCGATGACGAGATAGGCGAGCGCGAGCGGGAGAGCGAGCCTGGCGAAGGTCATTTCTGATTCTCCGGCGGTGCGTCGAAGTGTTTCCTGAGACGTGCGTACTCGGCGGTCAGCTCCTTCCGAATCTCCTGGTAGCCAGGATCGTCGTGGACGCTCCGCATCTCCTGAGGGTCTTTTTCGAGATCGAAGAGGTTCCACTCGTCCGTCTTCGGGAAGCGCATCAGCTTGTAGCGGTCGGTTCTCACGCCGAAGTGCCTCGGGACCGCGTGCTCGCCGAACTCGTAGTAGGCGTAGTAGAGCGACTTTCTCCAGTCAGCGGCCGTCGCTGCGGCTCCGCCCTTCATGAGGGGCACGAGCGAACGGCCCTGCACCTCCTTCGGCGCGTCGAGTCCCGCGATCTCGAGGAAAGTCGGGGCGTAGTCGATGTTCTGAATCAGGTGGCCAGGCTTCGAGCCCGGCTTGATGACGCCCGGCCATCGCACGACGAACGGCATGCGGAACGACTCTTCGAACATCCAGCGCTTGTCGTACCAGCCGTGCTCGCCGAGGTAGAAGCCCTGGTCCGAGGAGTAGATGACGATCGTGTTCTTCGCGAGGTCGTTCTTGTCGAGGTAGTCGAGAACCTTGCCGACGCTGTCGTCGACGGCCTTGACCGTGCCGAGGTAGTTGCGCATGTAGCGGCGGTACTTCCATCGCACGAGCTCCTTGTGGGAGAACTTGCCGGCCTTGAACTTCGCGAGGAAGTCTTTGTTCCGCGGCGCGAAGTGCGCGTCCCAGGCCTTCTTCTGCTCCTTCGTCATGCGGTTGTACTCGGGCGTGCCGTAGCGATCGGGCTTCGGGAGCTTGACGTCGCCTCGCTCGTCTTTGCGAACCTTCGCGTCGTAGGCCCAGTCGAAGTGTCGATCGATCTCCATCTCGTTCTTCGCGAGCGTGACGCTGCGATTCTTGTAGTCGTCGAAGAGCGTCTCGGGCTCGGGGATCTCGACGTCGTCGAAGGCTCCGAGGTGTCGCAGCGCCGGCGCGAAGGTGCGGTGCGGGGCCTTGTGCTGGCACATGAGCAAGAAGGGCTTCGATCGATCTCGCTTCTCGAGCCAGTCGATTGCCTTGTCTGTCGTCAGATCCGTCGCGTAGCCCTCGAACCTCTTGCGCGAGCCGTCCTGCTGGATGAACACGGGGTTGTAGTAGCTTCCCTGCCCCGGAAAGATCTCCCAGTAGTCGAAGCCGAGCGGCGTCGTCTTGAGATGCCACTTGCCGATGACCGCCGTCGCGTAGCCCCCCTTCTGCAGCGCCTTCGAGACGGTCCACTGACCCTGGTCGAGCCCCCGCCCCGTGTTCCGCATGAAGCCGTTCTTGTGGCTGTGCTTCCCCGTCAGGATCGTCGCGCGCGACGGGCCGCAGATCGAGTTGGCACAGAAGGAGTTGAGGAAGACGGCTCCCTCCTTCGCGAGACGATCGATGTGCGGCGTCGGAGCGACCTTCGCGAGTGGACCACCGTAAGCCGAGATGGCTCGAACGGCGTGGTCGTCGGAAAAGAGGAAGACGATGTTCGGGCGTTCGGCGCCGCGAGCCGAGCTCGAGACGAACGAGAGAGTGAGGGCC
>CAYZGY010001062.1:0-2753 GCA_964478085.1 uncultured Planctomycetia bacterium | reverse complement strand
CGAAAACGGATCCGGCTTCTCGGAGACCCAAGCATAGAGGTGCCCCGGTCGCTTCTTCGGCTCCCGCTGCCCTCCGATCCCGAAGACGAAGGAGCGCTGACGCCCGCGCCAGTCGTACTTCGAGACGATGTCGGCGACTTCTTGCCGTGTGCGGATCCAAGCCGTGATCGTCAGATCTCCCGTCGGCTGATCACCCGCGGCGAGATTGACAATCCGTGGCAGGACGTAAGTCGAAAGTGCGGCGTCGTCACGCTTCGGAAACCAACGACCGACGAGAGCACCAGGCTCGACAGCCAGCTCCTCGTCCTCGCGTCGAGGCCGAGCGTCTGACGTAGCGAGGTAGCCGTCGAGTCGCCGCTTGGCCATCGCACGCTCTCGCGCGAGGCGCTCGATCTTCGCTCGCGTCTCCCGCGACACGATCTTCATTCGCGGACCGTGGACGCCGAACGCCTTGCCGAGGTGTGGGACGTTGTTGAAGTACGCGAAGACCTCGTAGTACTCCTTCTGCGAGATCGGGTCGTACTTGTGATCGTGGCACTCGGCACACTCGAGCGTCAGGCCGAGCCAGACCCGCGCGGTCGTGTTGACGCGATCGACGATCCCTTTGATTCGAAACTCCTCGATGCGCGGATTGTTCCCCTTCGCCTGCATCGCGTTGCGATGGAAACCTGTCGCGATGCGATCGTCGTCGGTCGCGTTCGGCAGGAGATCTCCCGCAAGCTGAGCGACGGTGAACTCATCGAACGGCTGATCGTGATTGTAGGCGTCGATGACCCAGTCGCGAAACGGCCAAATACTCCGGTAGCGATCCGCGGCGTAGCCGCTCGTGTCCGCGTAGCGCGCTTGATCGAGCCAATCCTGCGCGCGTCGTTCACCGTAACTCGGATCGGCGAGAAACGCGTCGACGACCTTTTCACGCGCAATTGGAGAGTCGTCTTCGAGAAACGCGCGCACCTCGTCGATAGTCGGTGGAAGTCCGCGCAAGTCGAGACTGACGCGACGGATCCACGTGCGACGGTCTGCGGGATCCGACGGAGTGAGGCCCTCCCGCTCGAGCCGCGCGAGCACGAAGCGATCGATCTCTCCCTTCGGCCAATCCGAGGCCCGCGTCAGGACCGGAGGCTCCCGGACCTCGATCTCGCGAAAGGCCCAAGGCTCGTCGAACTCGGCGCCCGCGTCGATCCACTCAGCGATGCGAGCGATTTGCGCTTCGCTCAGTGACGCTCCCGAATCGGGCGGCGGCATGCGATCATCGGGATCGTCCGATCGCAGCCGACGGAGGAGCTCGCTCACGTGGCTCTTTCCCGGAACGATCACCGATCGTCCGCGACGCTCTCGCAGCGCGCCCTCGCGTGTGTCGAGTCGGAGCTTCGCCTTCCTCGCGTGCGCATCGGGACCGTGACACGCGAAACAAGCGCCCGAGAATAGCGGGCGTATGTCTCGGTCGTACTCGATTCCACTCGCGACACTCGCGCCGTGAAGCACGAAACTGATCGCGAAAGTGGTCAGGAATACTGAGCTGCGTCGAAAGGACACCTTGAACCTCCGCCCCCATCCTAGTGGGACGCACGGTTTGATCAAGTGCCGATCAGCTCTCTCCAAACGGCCTCGACGCGACGGAACACAGCCGACCAGGTGAACGGCTCCAACCGCGCGGCGAATTCCGGTGCCTCGCTTCGAAGCGGACCTCTCTCGAGCGAAGCCTGAAGCGCGGCGGCCAAATCCTCGACGAACTTCGGGAGATCTTCGTCACGTGGCGTATCGATCGACGCGAGTCTCGGCATGGGAACGAGGGAGAGAACATCGCCGAGCTTCGGCGCGAGCGCGTCGAGAACGCCCGGCAACTCGGAGCTCACGAGCCGGCAGCCGCTCGCAAGGGCCTCGACGAGCACGAGAGGCAGTCCTTCGTAGAACGAAGGAAGGACGAAGATCTCGCTCTCGAGAAGCGCTCGGTGAAGCGAGGCTTGGTCGAGTCGGCCGAGCATCTCGACACCAGGCTCGAGCGACCGCATCCGTGACGAGAGGGCGTCGGCCTCCGCGCCGGCGCCGGAACCTGCGACACGCAAAACGACGTTCGGAACTCGAGACCGAAGAATCTCGAACGCGTCGAGAAGCGCATCGAGTCCCTTCGAGCGGCTGAGCTTCCCCGCGAAGATGATCGATCGTCGACGCCGCTCGACGCCCGCGTCCAGTCGAAAGATCTCCTCCGCATAGCCGGCCCCGACGACGCGACAAAGCTCGCGGTCGACTCCGACCGCACGTGCGTAGGCGTCCCGATGCCCCTCGTGAAGAACGACGAATCGCTCGGCCCGCGCGCAGCTTTCGCGTACCTCCTCGACGAGGTGCGGACAGAGCGACTGCTGGCGAAGCCCCGTGCCGTGCCCGTGCACGACGACAGGAACGGATCGCCCCCCGCTCGAGGAGACGCTTCGCACGATCGACGCGACGAGCCACGCGTGATGGCAGTGAATCACGTCCGGATCGAGCTCCTCGATCGCCGCCGAGATCTTCTCGGCCCAAACGCGACGGTACTCGTCGAGCTGACGCTCGTCCATCGACGAAAACACCGTGCTCGTGTACGGCATCACGTCGCTCATGCCGGCGACGGGAAAGCCGAGATCGACGGGGCGCGCTGACGAATCGCTCGCCTCCGCGAGAAAGCGAACCGCGTCGACGTCGATCCCGTGCCGAACGTTCACCTGCTCATCCGCATCATCATCGGCGGGAATGCCGATGACCGCACGCTGCTCCCA
>CAYZGY010001061.1:2512-2756 GCA_964478085.1 uncultured Planctomycetia bacterium | reverse complement strand
GATCCCCCTCGTGCCAGAATGGCGGAATTGGCAGACGCGCTAGATTCAAAATCTGGTTAGGTTACCCTAGTGTGGGTTCGAGTCCCACCTCTGGCACCATCACCTCCCCTCCTGTCTGTTCGAGGCCCGCCCCCCTCAGGGAACGCAGGCCCAATCACACCCCTCGACGCGAACGCAGCGGGTGCCCGCGCTCGGTGGCGCGCCTCCTCCGTAGAGGTACGTCAGCAGGTGAACGGCGTCGGTC
>CAYZGY010001061.1:0-2502 GCA_964478085.1 uncultured Planctomycetia bacterium | reverse complement strand
ACGTTGACGCTCGCGTCGCCGTCGACGTCGAGCACGGGCGAGGCGAGGTCGCCTTCGCACGGCGGCGTCGCTCCTCGGAAGAGAATGAGGAGGAGGCGGACCGCGTCGGAGACGCCGATGCGACCGTCCTGGTTCGCGTCGCCCGGACGCTGGAAGCCGCCGGCTCCGTCGTCCTCGTCCGCGGCTCCGGGTGAGCCTCCGAGGTTGGCGCTCGGTCGCCAGCTCTGAGCTTCGGCCCAGCGATCGACCGGAAGCGAGACGTCCGTGATGACGAGCGAGTGTCCGAGGCCGTCGGTCGACGGGTACCACACGTCGTCGTACTCGAAGTCGAGGATCGTCTCACCGAGAGGTCCGGAGATGAGGATTCGCTCGCCGCCGTTTCCGAGGCGCCCGTCGTACTCGCCCGCGATGCGCAGACCGTCCGTATCGTAGATCGAGGCGAAACCCTCGAGGTTATTGACGAGCAAGACGTGCTCGCCGGGGCCGAGGATACGATCCTCGATCGTCGAGAAATCGAATCGGATTCCGTGGCGAACTCGTACTCCGTCGAGGTCGAGATTCTCGCCGCTGATGTTCTGCAGCTCGAAGAACTCGAAGTCGTCGCTGCCGAAAGGACTTCCTTCGGCTGGATCGGGCGGATGGTACATGATCTCCGTGACACGCAGCGGGAAGCTTCCCGGCACGACGAAGAGGGCTTCGTTGAGCGCGCTCCACTCCTCGCCGTCGAAGGAGCGTGCCTTGACGAGGACGGATTCGTCGACCGTCAGAGGAGATTCGAAGTCGAGAGCGCCTTCCTCCATCGGATCGGAGCCGTCGAGCGTGTACGCGACGACACCAGGAGCCGCCCCCGCCTCGATCTGACGTCCGACGAGCTCGACGTGGATCACCATGTCGCTCGAGACCTGACTGAAGTTGAGCCCATGAATCGCGAGGAGGTTCTCGCCCGTGCGCAACTCGTCTCGGAACGCGTCGATGTCGAAGATGTCCGGACGGTCGACGGTCGCTTCGTGCGAACTCTTCGCGAGCGAATTCCAGGTCAAGTCGCCCTCCGCCGGCGCGTTGGCCGCTGCCACGCGAACGCCGTTGAGGTACGCCGCGAATCCGTCGTCGTAGTGGATCTTGAGCGCGAGCTCTCCGATTCTTGCCACCTCTGCCGCATCGTCGATCTTGAACGGGACTCGAACGAGCACGGACGGATTGCCCGGATCGTTCGTCATCTCCGGACCGACGTCGATATCGATCAAGGTCTGGTACCCGGCCCCGTTCTCGTAACCGACGCCGCCGGCTCCCTCGCGCCACGTCTCGCCGCGGCTGCCCTCGACGTACGAAGCGAGACGCCAGTCGTTCCCGAGGTTCCCGTTTCTCGGCACGTAAGCGCTTCGCGGCGCGTCGATCGAGACGATCGTCGTCTCGACGACTCGCTCGAATCCTGGCACGACGACACTCAACTCGGCGCCGCTTCGCACGTCACCATCGTGCTGGCGAGCCCCGTCGACGAGAAACTCGGGGGCGGGCACATCGGGATACCAGCTCGTCCCCGCGATCTGATCGAGCACGATGCCCGTGCGCTGCGGGAAGAACTGCGAGCAGAGACGGACGAACTCGGCCTCCCACTGGTTGTCTCGCGTCCAGACGATGCCGGCCCAGCGCCAGCGCGCAGTCTCCGCGACGATCGTCGAGTACACCTGCTCCGCGCGTCGCCGGAACATGCTGTCGACTCTCGCCGGCGTCAGAACACCGTCGTTGTAGAAATGGCGATGAATCCGGTCGCCGACGAGCCGGCGGAACTCCGCGTGCGGCAAAAGATCGCGAAAGAGGCCCCCCGGCCCCGGTTGGTTGAGGTTGTAGTCGTTGAGTCGACGCAGCGTGATGTCGGCGTCCCAACTGAAGAACTGATAGCCGCCGCGATCGGGAATGGACGGTCCCGCGGCCATCCAATTGTGATTGATCGTCCAGTCCCACGCGTTGCCGGCATAGAAGTTGAGAAGCATGTAGTCGACGAGACTCTCGACGTCGACCCAGCGCTTGACCTCGTTGTAATTGCCGCGAATCGTCGCGATGTGTGCCCAGGCGGGCGACGCAGAGCCGATCGTTCGTCCAGAGTTCACCGACTCGAAGTCGTCCTCGTCTCCACCGAGGTACGACGCGACGTGCGCTCGCGTCGGACGCTCCTGAATCTGATAGTGCCCCCAGTACGTGCCGTTGATGTAGACCTGAACGTAGCGACCGTGGTTGGAGACCTGCCCCATCTCGTGCAGCGTGTCGCTCATCCAACGATTGCGGGCGTACTGCGCGTTCGACGGCAGCTGCTGATTCGCTCCGAGGTAGAAGATCGAGTCGTGCGAGCCGCCGCGCAAGTCGAGCTGATCGAACTTCTCGGCGGCGCCCTCTGAGTAAAACGCGTCTCGGAAGAGCGGGTAGTCGAGCTTGCCCGGTCCGTACTTGCGGCGAAAGTAGAGCCGCATGTTGTTCTTCGGAAAGTTGAGGCTGTGCCCGCCGACC
>CAYZGY010001060.1:0-2756 GCA_964478085.1 uncultured Planctomycetia bacterium | reverse complement strand
GTCGTCTCGGGAGACAGCTTCGTCCCCCACGCCGATTCGCACTCGACCGTGATGAGCGAAGCCGAGGTCGCCGCCGCCTCGGAAGCCGCGCTCGCGTGTGGCAAGCGACTCAGTGCGCATGCGCGGAGCGCCGAGTCCGTCAAGCGCTGCGTCCGCAACGGCGTCAAGATCATCTACCACGCCAACTTCGCCGACGAAGAGGCGCTCGACATGCTCGAAGCGAACCGCGACTGGGTCTTCGTCAGCCCGAACGTCGGCTTCACCGCCATCGCCGCGTACGAGGGCGAGGCGATGTTCACCGAAGAGCAAGTCGTCGCGATGGGACTTCGCGAAGAGCTCGCCGGCGCCGCGGAGGTCGCTCGCGAGCTCCAGAAGCGCGGCGTCCGACTCCTCGGAGGTGGCGACTACGGCTTCGCGTTGACGCCGCACGGTCGCAACGCCCGCGACCTCGACCACTTCGTCCATCACCTCGGCCTCTCGCCGATGGGCGCGCTCCTCTCGATGACGAAGCACGGCGGCGCGGCGATGGACCTCGAAGGAGAGCTCGGAGAGATCCGCGCAGGCTGCCTCGCCGACTTGCTCCTCGTCGACGGCGATCCTCTCGCCGACTTCAAGATCCTCATGGAGCAGGAGAACTTGCTCGCGATCATGAAGGATGGCGCGTTCCACAAGCGGCCGAACGGCTGATCAGCCCGATCGCGCGTTTTCGAGCAGCTTGCGATCCGAGAAGACGAGCGACGACGCGACAAAGTCGTGAATCGCCTTGCCGCGACGGTGGAACGGGATGATCAAGAGCGACACGATCCCGAGCACGTACTTCACGATGTAACGAAGGAAGCACCGTCCGAGCTCGAGTCGCTCGGGCTCGTCCTCGTCGGTTCGAACCCGAATCCCCGTGATGAGCTGCCCGAGGGTCGCTGCGTATGCGGTGAGCAGAACCTCGTAGAGTACGTGACTGATCCCCAGCGAGAGGTAGATGAAGAGTCAACCTGCCGGGCTCGACTCGACGATCGGAACGAGAATCGCGAGCACGATACCGCAGACGATCACCATGTCGATGACGCTCGTGCAGTATCGCCTGACCGCAGTCGCCGGTGTGTTCATTTCGAGATCTATCCTGCCCCCACATCGAGAGGCGATCCAGCGAGACTTCCCGCGTGTCGCCACTCGTGCTCGATGCGTTCCATCAAGAGCGCCGAGTCGAGCTCCGCCGTTCCCGCGGGAAAGCGCTCGCGGTCCTCGAAGAACGCGCTCCTGACCGACTCGATGCGGAGCGGACGCATCGACCAGTTCACGCAGCGCAGCTCGAGCCCTTCGCAGGACTCGCCACCCCGAGCGAGCGAGAATCCGAGCGATCCCTCCTCGAAGAAGCGCGAGGCCTCGTCGAGGTTCGTGAAGACCGTTGCCCCACCCGGTCCAAAAGCGCCCGCGCGATCGGCCGAGACACGCGCGGCGATCGCGACGTCGTGCATTCCCCGTCCACCGCGGTAGCCGACGCGGTACGTCCCATCGAGCTCGTGCACGGAGAACGTCGCGAGCTCGTGCAGGCCCGGAAAGATCCGTCCGCCGGCCAGCGCGACGAATCTTGAATCCGTGACACGTTGCGAAATGTAGACGCCCGAGCGCACCTCCCCGTCCTCGTCCCACTCGACGGCGAAACGGTGCGCGGCGTTTTCCGAGGTGAATCCGAAGACCCCGGGCACGCCGCGCGGTCGAAGGCTACGGAGCCGGATCAGACACACTCCCCCGATCGCGTGCCCGCGCACGAGTTTCGGCCGGAAGGGAGACGGTAGCAGTGATTCGACTCGGGTCGGCTCGATGCGGTAGTTGAGCAGGATTCGACGGTCGATCAGTCCGTGGATCTTCGGAATGGTCATAGCGTAGAAACCGCGAATCCCCCGCATTCTTCACCGAGAATCTTCCCTCCCATGGTCGCGGGCTGTCGTGCGTGATTTCAGCGGTCAGAAGGGATCGCAGCCCGTTTTGAGATCCTTCACCCAGAACCAGCCCTGCAGCTCAGGATCGAACACGCGAGTGCATCGATCCTGCGACCACGAGAAAACCGGAGGTCGCACGAACGGTAAGCAGTCGAGGACCGAGGACCGAGGACCGAAGTCGCGTAGCCCTCCGTCGACGACGTCCAAGTCGCCACCTCGAAGTGCCCCGCTGCGAAGCGCAGAAACTCGCCCAGGAACGGACGTAGGTAGACGAAGTACGGCCCGACACGAAAATCCTCCGCACGCTCGAGCGGGCCTTCCGCTGCGTAGATGAGCGTCTCGTCGATGTCGAGGATCAGAAGATTCACGCGTGCCTCCAATGCGTCGAGCCGCGTCGTTGCCGCGGCCCCCGCCGATATTATGCGATCGGCTGCCCGTTTCGACATCGACGCAATCACCATCAAGGACACCGCAGGGGAGAGACAAGGCGGCGGGGTAAAACGACTACGAAAAGCGGTGGCGAAACGAGAAGGAGACTCCAAACTCAGTCGAGGAGCCTCGTCTTGCCCCTTCCCTTCGACCTCACGATCGTCCACCCGGATTCCCGCGCCTGCGAGACCTTTCGCGGCGAGTTCCGATCCCTGCCTCGGGTCGAGATTCTTCGCTCGCGTCACGAAGATCTGCCGTCACACGATTGCTTCGTCACTGCCGGAAACTCGTTCGGCATCATGAACGCCGGCATCGACGCCGCGGTCGCGGCTCGACTGGGCGATTCGGTCATCGAGTCTGTCCAGCGCGAGATCCTCGATCGACACCTGG
>CAYZGY010001059.1:0-2759 GCA_964478085.1 uncultured Planctomycetia bacterium | reverse complement strand
AGCGACGAAGAGCTCGGGCGAATCGGCCGCTTGGACGCCGAATCGACTTCTTCAATGGGCTGTTAGACTCACCGGAGGATTTCCACGATGCTGCTTCCCTCTATCCGACGATCGACGACTTCCGTCACTCTCGCTCTTCTTTGTGTTCTGCTCCTCTCGAGCTCGATCGCTCTCGCTGGCGACGGTAAGGGAGTGCGCTACGTTCGCTTCCGCGCGCCAGACGCGAAGCAGGCGTCGTGGGGTATCGTCGAAGGCGTCAAGATCCGTGAGCTCTCAGGCAGCCTGCTCAAGGAGTGGAAGAAAACCGACAAGATGCACGACCTCTCGAAGGTGCGCATCCTCGTCCCGACGAGGCCGACAAAGGTTTTCGCTCTCGCGGGAAACTACCGGGATCATCTCGGCGACAAGGAGCCTCCCAAGATCCCGCAACCGTTCATCAAGCTTCCGTCGTGCCTGCAACGTCACGGTGGCCCGATCCGCCTGCCCCACGGGACGACCGAGGTTCACTACGAAGCCGAGGTCGTCATCGTCATCGGAAAGCGAGCGAGCAAGGTCTCCGAAAAGGACGCTCTCGCGTACGTGCTCGGCATCACTTGCGGGAATGACATCAGCGCTCGCATCTGGCAAAACGGCACGGACGCCCACAAATGCAAGGAGTGCGGCAAGGCTCACGACGCGGACGTTCAGTGGTGGCGCGCGAAAGCGAGTGACACCTTCGGTCCGTGTGGCCCCTACATCCTCTCGGGCGTCGACTACCAGAAGCTCGACATGACCCTTCGTGTCAACGGCGAGGTTCGCCAGAAGACGAACACGAAGAACATGATTCACGACATCAAGCAGGTCGTGAGCTTCATCAGCCAGCACTGCACGCTCGAGCCCGGCGACCTGATCGTCACCGGCACACCTGGCAAGACGAAGCCACTCTCGCCCGGCGACGTCGTCGAGGTCGGGTGGGAATCGACGAACGCTCGGGATACCGCTACTCGATCCGCATCAGGTTCCCGAGCCGATCTCCCAATCCTTCTGGGAAGCGAAGCCGTCGATCTTGATCACCCCACCCGGGAAACAGTCGACGATCGAGTACGCGTTGCTCTTCGCGGCTGGCCCTTCGATCATCGCCGCGAGAGTCACGTAGTGGACGTCGTCGATCGTGCGGTGCTCGTTGACGTGGTTGTGCCCCTGGAAGACCGCAAGAACCTTCTCCGAATCCGCGAGGATCTTCCGAACTACTGCGCCGCTACGTACGCCGTAATTGTTGTCGACGTCGAGACGCTGGTGCACGAAGACGACGGTCGGCTTTTTCGTCGCAGCGAGATCCTTCACGAGCCACTCACGCTCGGCCTTCGGTATCTCCGCCTCGTTCCACTTCGAGTTGTTCCGACCGTAGTCGACCTCATCGGGTCGAAAGCACGCGTCGAGGATGACGAAGTGAATCGCGCCCTTGTCGAACGAGTAGTACGCCTTCTTCTCTTTTCGCCGATGGCCGGTGTTCTCGAGGAACTCGCTCTTCTTGAGCGTGTCGACGCAGTGATTGCCGAGCACGTAGTGTCGCTCGCCATGGCACTTCGCGAAGGCCTTCTCGATCCTGTGGAGGTAGCCCAGCTCGACCTCGACTTGTGGCGCCGCGTCGACGAAATCGCCGACCTCGACCGCGAAGTCGACCTTGGCGGCCCGGAAGGCTTTCGAGGCGACCGCCATCTTCTCGAGCGACTCGCGGTAGTGGCGCGAACCGCCGTTCTTCTTCTCGGCGTAGTGGACGTCCGTGACGAGGCCGATGCGGAGAAGCGACTTCGGCGCGGCTTTCTTGTCGTCGAGACGGAGCAAGGTCCTCGCGGACACCTCAGGATCGATCGAGGCTCCGAGCACGAGGGCTCCACCGATGCGTACGGCTCCGCGGAGGAAATCTCGTCGTGGTGTTTTCGCTGGGTCGTTCACTGGGCAGTCTCCATGGGCGATGTGGAGACACCAGTCTCTCGGATCTCTACCGCAGACGCAAGACGAGCTGGTATCGCGGATCGCCGAGCGCCAACGCGACGACGCTGACTCGGCTGCCCTGGTCGCGCACGCCGCGCAAGAACTCGAGAAAATCCGCCGGCGCTACGCGTTCGAAGCTCTCCTCCGGATCGATGTCGACGAGCACGTCCGCACCGGCCTTCGCGGAGTAGTCGACGAGATCGAAGACCTCGAAATCGACGTTCGGAAAGGACTCACCCGCCGGCGACGGGTCGACCGCATCGTCGGCGACGTTCTCGAAGAGAAAGACCTCCGCCGTCTCCGGCCGTCGCACGAGCCAGGCCGGAGCGACGTCGAACGCCGACAGCTCTCCAGGGACGCCGAGCTCCGTCACGACCGCCGTCGGCATGTCGGGTTCTGCCCAGGCGACGGGAACGGTGATGTGACGGCGCGTCAAAACCGCCTGATCCGCAGCGAGAAAGAGGACGGTACGCTCGTCGCTGCCGGGCGTCGCCCTCCGGTACTGACTCTCGCGCGTCACCGACCGCTCGTAGAAGAAGAGCTCGCGCTGCAAACGTTGCGAGCGTGTCGACACGCCCAAATCGGGATAGTAGATGCCGAGATCGGCCTTCTGATACGTCACGACCACGTCCTGCAGGGGACTGCGAACGCGTACCCAGCGATCGATCGTCAGATGCTCGCCGGGCAGCAAGTATCCTCGCGTGAAGATCACTTCGGTCTCGCCACGTACCCACGGTCTCCAGCCGATTCGCTTCCGGCCGCGATCGTAGCTCGTTCGGCCGGAC
>CAYZGY010001058.1:0-2760 GCA_964478085.1 uncultured Planctomycetia bacterium | reverse complement strand
CGTCACCTGTGCAGCGGTGATCCCGTGGTACCACCACCATCCCGATGCGTCGCTGCCAGAGTTTCGCACCATGACACAACTCCAGCGCACGCTCCCTCCGACCTCGTATCGGTCGAGGTCGACAAGCCGAGCGCCGTTTTCCTGATGACGGTCCCAGATCGACTGCGGGGTCATGCCGTAGTACCAAGCCCAGGACTTCGCGTCCGTCCCCGTGTTGGACACCATCACGATGGCGAAGCGGGTAGAGCCGCCAACGTCGTAGGGGTTCAGATCGATGATTCGTCCGCCGTGGGCCTCGATCCGCTCCGCGACCTGCTGGGCTGTCAGTCCGTAGTACCACCACCAGCTCTTTGCGTAGACGCCGGTATTGCGTGCGAAAGCTACCGTAAAGCGCAAGGGTGAGCCGCTTTCGACCTCGAGGTCGACAATACGAAGTCCCTTCTCAACGATCTGCTGCGTGATGAAAGAAGCCGAGGCTCCGTGGTACCAGTACCAACCGGTCGGTGTCGTCTCGTTGCGGTCCTCGGGCGCGACGGCGTAGAGGGACGATGTTCCGAGGAAAAACAAGGCCAGAATAGCCCGGCGACATGGGCAAAGCGTTGCACCGCAGAAGGCCGAAAAGGTCGGGAGTCGCGGATTCTTTGTGCGCATGGGAGTCTCCTTGATAGATCCACTCAGTTTCGTCTGGGAAAGTCGCTGCTGGCCGCGGGCCCCTCGCCCGCAGCGCTGTCATCCCTCGCAGCGACAACCGGACGTCACGCGTCACATCCTTTGTCGATTTTTTTCTGACTTAGGACCTTGTAAGCTCTGCAGCGGGTTCTCCGTTTCTTGACCTCTGAGCCTGCCGTTCGGAGAATGTCCTTATGCCCGGCGACTCGAAGCACGGCCTCCATACGTCGATCCGGCTGGTCCTGGCAATCCAGGACGGTGACGCGAACGCCATGGACGAGTTGCTGGAGCGGCACCTGCCACGCGTTCGCCAGGTGGTGTCGCTCCGCATGGGCTATCGATTGAGTCAGCTCCTCGATCACGAAGACGTTGTCCAAGGCGTGATGCTGCGCGTCATCGGAGGTATCGATCGCTTCGAGCACCGCGGCGAGGGGAGCTTTCGGAACTGGCTGGCGCGTTGCGTCGAGCACGAACTCATCGACGCTTTACGCGGAGCGCAACGCGAAAAACGCGGCGGTGGCCAGGTGCGGCGTTTCGGCGACTGCCGGTCAACTCTCTTGCCGTCGGCACTCCTTGCGGATGACGGGGCGACGCCGAGCCAGTACGCACACGCCGAGGAGCTCGCCGACTCCATCGAGACAGAGCTCTTGGCGATGCCAGCGCATCACCGGGAAATCGTCGTTCTTCGCTGCATCTGTGGGATGTCGTTTGCCGAGATCTGCGAAGCGATGGGCTTCTCGCGGGAGGGTAGCGCTCGCGTCGCCTTTCAGCGGGCCGTGCAGCGCTTGAAGGACGCCGTCGGCGTGTAGATAGAGGACTCGCTTTGGAATCTCCACCGTCGCCACGCGATCCCGACCCCGCCGAATCGCCACACGGTGCCGAGTCCGTGTACGCGGAGTTCCTCAGGCGTCGAGATGCAAACGAGGAGCTCGACTTCGAAGAATTCTGCCAGGAGCACCCCGACGTCGCGACAGCGTTGAGGCTGCTGCACTCTCTCGCAGGCAACATCCAGACGATCCCGGACGGCGCTTCCTTTCTCCGAGCTCTCCACGGGCGCTTCGCAACCCGTGAGGCCACCGACATCGACGACGCGAAGCCCGGTGAGCACGCCGCGAGGCCTGGCGGTTCGTTCCGTTCGATTTCGCTCGACGACCGCAAAGATCGTTACAGCGTCGAGCGAGAGATCGCCCGAGGCGGAATGGGGAAGATCCTCCGCGTCTGGGACGGAGATCTTCGCCGCGCCCTGGCGATGAAAGTCCTCCTGCGACAGCGTCCAGATGACCGTGAGGCCGACGCCGTACCCGCGCAGCGCAAGCTTTTCGAGCGGTTTCTCGAAGAGGCTCAGATCACCGCACAGCTCGATCACCCCGGTATCGTTCCCATCCACGATCTCGGCCTCGACAGTGAAGGGCGAGTTTTCTTCACGATGCAGCTGGTTCAGGGCAGCGATCTCTCGTCGATTTTCGAGCTCGCCGCATCGGAGCGGCAAGGTTGGACGAGAACCCGTGCGCTCGGTTCTCTTGTCAAGGTCTGCGAGGCCGTGGCCTTCGCACACTCAAAAGGGGTGATCCACCGAGACCTCAAGCCCGCGAACGTGATGGTCGGCCGGTTCGGTGAAACATTCGTGATGGACTGGGGCCTGGCCAAGATCTTCGCCGGTCCAGCCGCCGGATCATCCATGAGTGACGATGAACCTCTTGAAGGGGCCGTGAGCACGGCTGACTCTTCTGTTCGCACCATGCACGGAACTGTGGTCGGGACACCCGCGTACATGCCTCCGGAGCAAGCGGGCGGCCGTATCGACGACCTCGACGCGCGCACGGACGTCTACGCGATCGGCGCGATGCTCTACGAGCTCCTTTCGGGGCGCCCACCGTACACCGATTCCGTCGGCACGAGTCCTCGGGAAATGATCGAGGCGATCCGTTCCGGTCCTCCGACGCGATTGACATCGCTGGCGCCAAGCGTCCCTGCAGAGCTCGTCGCAATCTGCGAAAAAGCGATGTCCTACGACAACAAGGCACGTTACCGGAGTGCGGTGGAGATGGCCGCGGATCTGCAAGCGTTTCTCGACCACCGCGTCGTCAAAGC
>CAYZGY010001057.1:0-2761 GCA_964478085.1 uncultured Planctomycetia bacterium | reverse complement strand
CGTGACTTTCTTGCCGTTGCGAATGACGAATCCACCCGAGCCCTCGCCCGGAAGCGCACCGTGCGACAGGAACGCGATGCCGCAGAGCCCCGTGACACCGACGTGCGGGGCGAGCGTTCCGCGGTAGGTCATGTGAACCTTACGGCCGACTCGGTCCGTCCACGAGCCGTCCGGATTCTGTCGACGCGCGAGGAACTGCAAGGCTTGCTCGATCGACTTCGCCGTCCGGCGATCGACGAGGGCTCCGCCACGCCCGCTCCCCCCCGATGAACGGCTCGCGGTGCTCGCTGATTTTCCCAATCGATCCGGCTCGGCCGATAGATCTCCTACGAATAGCACCGCGGCCGGCACCGCGAAGACGGCCACGACGATCACCGAGGCGAGAGTCAGCTGTAGGATTCGTTTCACGTCGACTCTCCCTCAATACACGGGCGCGCCGTATGCCGTGATCCGCGTCTGCGAAGTCACGAGGATCAAATCACCGACGATCGAGACACGACCCATCGGAAACGCGATTCCTCCGGCATCGGGGTCGTTCTCGTCGACGCGTGCCGGAAGGACGATCGCCTTCTGGTTCTCGAGCGCGTGGTCGACGAGGTAGAGGCCGGTTTCGTCACAGTAGAGGATGCCGTCGCGCGTCAAGCAGCCCGCGGCGGCGACGCCTTCTTCGCCAGGCGAGCCACCGTACGCCTTGCCGAGACGCTTCGGACGCGGGAGTGTCGCCAGCAGCTCTCGACCCGGAAAGGAAGATCGTCCCGCTCCCGCGACACCGTCCGACACCGCTTCACCTTCTTCCGCGTCTGATGGAGCCGATCGTCCGGGCACTACCGAGGCCGCCGATCCGACGAGCCGCCCCTCGGCGTTCATCGAAGAAAGGTCGAGCCCCTCGACGCCATCCTCACCGGTGAAGTAGAGACGCCCCTCGTGGTAGCCGAGCATGTCACGCAATCGGCCGCCCGAATTGTCGTAGTACCAGACAACCTCGCCCGCGGCCGACGCACCACGCGGTCCGCGCCCCGTATCGATCGCGAGGAGCAGGGTCGAGTCGCGTGGAGCGACGACGAGGACATTGCCGAGCAAAATCGGCGGGTTGTTCGACCAGACGAGATCCCGCAGACGCGGCATCTTTCCGAGCGTCGGCTCGGGACGAAGGTAGTCGTACGTCGTCGACCAGAGAACCGCGCCCGTCTCGGCCGAGAGCGCAGCGATGCTCCCGAGGTTCGAGAGGAAGTAGAGGACGCCCTCCTCCTCCAGCAGGAACGCCGCGAACGGCTCGCGCGCGAGCTCGCCGCGCATCGTCTGCTCCATCTGAGCCGAACAGACGGACGGCTCCCAGATCTTGCGCCCCGTTCGGACATCGAGCGCACGTACCATCGCATCGATGTAGCCCTTCTGTCGCCATCCCGCCGCGAAGACGCGCCCGCCACGAACGACCGCGGGAGACGAGTAGCTGATGTGCACGGGGATGTCGCTCGGGCCCATCCGGTCTCGACGGACCGAGCGGCGCAGATCATTTGTTCGCCAGAGCGACTGGCCATTCTTCGGATCGACGGCGAGGAGCGAACGCGTCGCGACCTCGGCCGTGATGGCGTAGCCCATGAAATGATCGCGGCGGACACCATTGGACAGGTAGTGCGTGATCACGAGACGATCGGGCAGGGTCTCGAGGCCCGAGAGCACTCGATCGCTCGACGACCGATCGAGATCGCGGTCCCAGAGCGTCGCCGTGTAGAGCGGCGAGTCGCTCGCCTCGCGAAAACGGTGCTTCAAGAGTGAAGGCGCGGGCTTTCGTCCCTGTCGGAGAATCTTGCCCGTCCCGACACGTCCGTCGATCTGAAAGAGCTCGTACACTCCCGAGAGGAAAACCTGGTCGCCGTCTTCTGAAGGAACCGATAGCGGAATGAACGGATGGTCGATCGAGCGGGAGATGATCGCCCGCCCGAAATGCGAGTAGCTGCTCGGGTCGTCGTGGAGGTCCCTCACGACGACGTCGCGCAGCCAACTGAGCGTCTGCCAGGACGTCTCGAAGCCCATCTGAGTCAACGTCGACGGTCGCGGAGAATCGCTCGTCGAACCACCGACGAGCTCTCCGCCCCACCGACTCGCCGCTCTCTGTACGGATTCTTCACGATCGGAGCTCCCCGTCTCGAGAGCCATCCCCGTTTCGAGAGGGATTTCGGTCAACGCGAGAGCGACGCGTGCTCGAGCGTCCGCGTTCGAGATCGTCGCGAGGAGACGCGAGCGCTCGAACTCGAACCGAGTCACGCCGGCCGGTGAGTCGACCGCGTGGGCGAGAGCTCCGAGGTACTTCGTGACGAGCCGAGCGTTGTCGGGCTCCCGCTCATTCGCGAGAACGTCGCGCATCACCGCCGTCGTCGAGACGAGCGGGTGGAGCGACTCGATCGCGCTCGTCCAATCGCCGGACGCGAGCGCGTAATCGGCTGCGAGCTCACGTGCGAGCAGCCCGCTGTCAGTGATGGGATAGAGCTCCGCGAGACGGAGAAGCTCCGCGATCGTCTCGGCACCTGCGGCCGGAGCACTTTCGATGCGTTCGAGCCAAGTCTTCGAAGCGGAATCGAAGCGTGCGCGATAGTCTCGCGCGAGCGGCACGGAAGCGGTACCCAAGATGCGTCGCGCGACGTCCGAGACGCGAACGTACCGGCTCCAGGTCGCGGGAGGCTCCTGAACGGAATGCCCGAAGTGATGGAACGCGCCCCGGCGCTGGTTGAAGCCCCGGTTTCGGAGGTTTCGCTGGAATCCG
>CAYZGY010001056.1:0-2763 GCA_964478085.1 uncultured Planctomycetia bacterium | reverse complement strand
GTGTGCGAAGCTCGCCTCTACCCCACTTTCCCCCAAGACGCCCGAGCGCCCGTATCATCCGAATAAATTCACGCCCAGCTTCCAAAACGACCGAGATACAATACGCGGCGGTTTTGAACGAGTCGCCCATTCGTTCCCTCGAACGTAGCTAACCCCCTCGAACGTAGCTAACCCCCTCGAACCGGATTCCGTATCTCGAATGTACGTGAAGATTTCGCGCATCGCGCCGAGCGCGATGCTCCTCCTGACGATCGTCGCGAGGTCCGAGCTCGCCGCCCAATCGACCTCCCTGGAGATTCGCCAAGACGAGAAGGCTCAGTCGATCTCCGTCTTCCGCGAAGGCCAGAAGGAGCCGATCCTGACCCAGAACGCGCGGGCAGATTTCCGGCCCTACTTGCACCCGATCGTCGCGCCGGACGGCAAGGGCCTCGTCACGCAATACAGCCCCGGCCATCACCGCCACCAAACCGGAATCTACTGGGGCTTCACGCGCGTCAACGGGCGTGACTACTTCCATCATCCCGAAGGGACCCACTGGAAGCGAGTCTCTGCTTCGATCGTTCCGGCAAAGCCCGGGGTCGCCGACGACCGCGTACGCTGGAAGACCGTCTACGACATGCTCGACAAGGACGGCGGCACGGTTCTCACCGAGACGCAGAGCTGGTCGATGCGCGAGGCGAACGACGAGTACGTCCTCGAGCTCGTCTGGCAGGGCGAAGCGAAGGTGAACGTCACGATCGGCAAGTACGCCTACGGCGGACTCTTCCTCCGCATGCCGTGGTACCGCGGCATCCCCGGCGCGGTCGTCAACGGTGCACGACAAGTGAATCGTCGTGCCGAGGGACAACGATCGATCTGGGTCGACATCGGAATGCAGGTCAAGGGACGCGACGACCTCGCCCACATCGCCGTCTTCGATCACCCGAAGAACGCGGGCTTTCCGCAGCCTTGGCGCGTCGACGGCCAGATGGGCGTCGGGCCAGTTCGCGCGCGTCTCGGTGATTGGCACATCGCGAAGGGAAAGACCGCGACGATCCGCCACCAGCTCCGCGTCTACACGGGAGAGCTCGACGACGTAGCTCTGACGAAGAAGTGGAGCGAGTACACGGGGCAACGCGGCACTTGGGCGCAATGGGGCCTCGCGCAGCGAGAAGGTCGCGCGGCGAAGTTTCTCAAGCCCGAGGAAGCCGTCAAGAAGATGACGACCAAGCCCGGCTTCGAGGTCAACGCCCAGACGCGCTCGCTCTGGCAGGCCGCGCCTCGCGGGGGATTGTGTAGCGCCTAGAATCGCGACTACGAGTCTCGCGGCCGTGGATTCGCCAACTCGGGCGACAGCCGCATCCTGATCATCGAGGACACCGACCGCGACGGCCAAGCCGACACTCGCAAGGTCTTCGCGGAGGGCATCCCCTTTCCCGCGGGCATCGCGGTCGGCTTCGGAGGCGTCTGGCTCGGCGCTCCGCCGAATCTGCTCTTCATTCCGGATCGTGATGGGGACGACCGTGCCGACATGGACGACATCGAGGTTCGCCTGACCGGCTGGGGCATCCGCGATCGTCACGAGACGCTCAACAGCTTCCACTGGGGCCCGGACGGTTGGCTCTACGGATGCCAGGGCTTCGCGACGCCATCGCGTGTCGGCAAGCCGAAGGGCAAGGGCTGGCTCTTCAAGCACAAGGACCCCTTCCCGAAGAACATCGAGTTCGCGGACAAGCCCGTCGACATCGATGGCGGCGTCTTTCGCTACCACCCGACGAAGGAGCGCTTCGAGGTCGTCGCGCACGGTTTCAGCAACCCCTGGGGCATCGACTATGACGCGAAGGGGCAGCTCTTCATCAGCGCTTGCGTCATCCCCCACCTCTGGCACGTGATCCCGGGAGGCATCTACCACCGCCAAGGCGGGCGGCACTTCAATCCCTACGTCTACAGCGACATTCGCACGATCACGGACCACCGCCACCGCTCGGCGCACGGCGGAGCGCGCGTCTACCTCTCAGACGCGTTTCCCAAGGAGAACCACGGTCGCCTCTTCATGGCGAACATTCACGAGCACGCCGTCCTGACCGACATTCTCGTGCCGAAGGGCTCGGGCTTCGTCGGCAAGCACGGTGACGATTTCCTGCTCGCGAACAACGCGCAGTGGATCGGTTTCAGCATGGAGATCGGCCCCGAAGGTGGCGTCTACGTACTCGACTGGCACGACGCGGACATCTGCGGCAAGGAAGTCCTCAACAAGGACACGGGTCGCGTCTATCGAGTCGTCCCGAAGAAGTCCCTCGGCTTCGATTGGTCCGATAGGTACAAGGACGTGAACACGCTCCCCGCCGCGGCGCTCGTCAACATGCAGGAGAGCGCCAGTTCGTGGCACGCGCGTCGCGCGCGCGTCGTCCTGCAACATCGCGCGACGAAGAAGAAGCTCGACGCGAAGACGCACGGCAATCTGCGATCGATTCTCGGCGACGCCAAGCTGCACGCCGACCATCGACTTCGCGCGCTCTGGGCACTTCACGTCACGGGCGGCATCACGCACGAGCAGCTTATCGCGAGACTCGACGACGCCGACGAGCACATCCGTGCCTGGTCGATCCAGCTCCTCTGCGAGGACTTCGACGCTCCGGAAGCCGCGCTCGCGAAGTTCGCCGAGCTCGCGAAGACGGACGAATCTTCCGTCGTCCGACTCTATCTCGCCGGGCGCCCCGAGCGCTCCGGTCGACTCTGGGCCCTGGTCTCCGCCGAGCTGGAGGAGGCCGGCGACCACGCCGA
>CAYZGY010001055.1:0-2764 GCA_964478085.1 uncultured Planctomycetia bacterium | reverse complement strand
CAAGCGAGCGGCCTCCCGCTCGTGCGGACGGCGCGTGACGATCGAGCGGAACGCCCAGGTCAGACGCTCGTCGACCGTCCTGCCGCCCTCCGTCACGATGCGCTCGGCGAGCCTTCGAGCAGCTTCGACGAACTGCACGTCGTTCATGAGGACGAGCGCCTGCATCGGCGTGTTGGTTCGCGTACGACGTACTTGGCACGTCTCGCGGTTCGGCGCGTCGAAGGCCTGCAACGACGGCGGTGGCGAGGTGCGCTTCCAGAAGGTGTACATGCTGCGGCGGTAGAGCTTGTCGCCCTTGTCCTGCTTGAACACCGAGGTATTGCTGCCGCCGAAGCCGACGGGCTTCCAAAGTCCCGCGGGCTGGTACGGCTTGACGCTTTTGCCGCCAACCGTCGGTACCAGCAGTCCGCTCGTGTAGAGCGCCTGGTCGCGGATGACCTCGGCATCGAGGCGGAAGCGCGCTCCGCGAGCGAGCAGGCGATTCTCGGGGTCGACAGCGAGCTTCTCTCGAGTGACGCGCGAGGACTGCCGGTAGGTCTCCGACATCAGGAGCATCTTGAGGAAGCCTTTGACGTTCCAGCCCTGGTCGATGAACTCGACCGCGAGCCAGTCGAGAAGCTCCGGGTGGGTCGGCTGCTCGCCTTGGATGCCGAAGTCCTCGGAGGTCCGCACGATTCCGGTGCCGAACAGCTGCTGCCAGAAACGATTGACGGTGACGCGTGAGGTCAGCGGGTTCTCGCGAGCGATGAGCCACTGTGCGAGGCCGAGACGATTCGACGGCATGTCTTTGAGTGACGGCGAAATCCACTCGGGGATCTTCGGGCTGACCTTGTCACGTTGGAGCGTGTACTCGCCGCGCTCGAGCACGTAGGCCTGACGCGGCGTCTTGCGATCCTCCATGACGAGCGTCGATGGCATCGACTTCTGAAGGTTCGCGAGCTTGGATTCCAGGTCGGTCTTCGTCTTGAGCGGCGCCCCGAGGAGAGCTTTCGTCTTCGGGTTGACGTTGCGAACGAAGTATTTTGTCAGCTGCGCGGTCTGCTCCTTCGAGCGCTTGTCTCGGACGACGTCGAGGATTTTCTGGATCTCTCCGGGGAGTGCGGGGCTCTTTTGCTGCGCGCGGTACTGTTCCCAAAGCGCCAACGACTCGCGGTCCTTCTCGGGAAGAGCCTGGAGCGACACGACGCCGGCCTTGTCCCAGTAGACGGTGCCGTCGAATTGCGTGAAGGCCCAGCCGCCGACCTTGGCACCGGGCTTGAGATCGACGGCGCTCGCCGCGACCTCGAGGCGGGCCCACTCACCGGGTTTGGGTAGATCGCCGAGGCGACGGTTGCTGCCGTTGTTGCGACCCGGCGCGTGGCCCTTGTCCTCACCCCAGTAGGCGCGATGCTCCCAGGAGCCGTCATTGAACTGGAGCTGGACGGTCTTCGGCGGGTTCTTCGGATCGAGCCAGACGTACGCGAAGAGCGTCTCGTTCCCCGTGATCACGAGCGGGTTCGTGGCGCCTTCGAAGTAGTGCTGGCTCAGTCCCTTCGCCGTGCGCTTGCTCGATGTCTTGCCGCTGAAAACGGGGTGCTTTTCCTTCTCGCCACCGAACTTCCACGACTTGTCACCTTCGTTGCCGGCCGGCTTGGCGCCCGGGGGCAAGGTGTCGTCGATCCAGACCGTGTCGGCTCGCTCGAGCTTGTCGAGCTTCGCGTTCGGCGTCGGGTCCTTGTACTCGATCTTCGCGAGGGCCGTGGAGACCTTCTTCGTGGCTTCGTCGAGCTCCTTCTGCCAGCGTGTGTGATCCTCCCGTTGTTGTCGCGAAGGCACCTTGACGCTCGGGGGCGGGAGGAGCGCGTTGCCGTCCATCGCGCGCTCGGTGAGGCTGTAGAAGTACGCGAAGAGCTGATAGAACTCCTTCTGCGTCAAAGGGTCGAACTTGTGATCGTGACACGCGGCGCAGCCCGCCGTGAGGCCGAGCCAGACGGTCGACGTCGTCTCGACGCGATCGGCCGCGTAACGCACGTAGTACTCCGCGTCGATCGAGCCGCCTTCGCTCGTCGTTACGTTGCAGCGATTGAATCCCGTCGCGACGCGCTGCTCGAGTGTCGGCTTGGGCAGGAGGTCACCGGCGAGCTGCTCGACGGTGAACTCGTCGAATCGTTGATTGCGATGGAACGAGTCGATGAGCCATTCGCGGTACGGCCAGATCGAGCGCTCGTTGTCGAGGTGAAGGCCGTGCGTGTCGGCGTAGCGCGCGAGGTCGAGCCAGTAGCGCGTCATGTGCTCTGCGTACTTCTCCGACGCGAGCCTACGATCGACGAGTCGCTCGTAGGCCTTGTCCGACTTGTCGGCGAGAAAGGCGTCGATCTCGGCGATCGTCGGAGGCAGGCCCGTCAGGTCGAGCGTGACGCGACGGATCAGCGTCTCCTTGTCGGCCGGATCCTCGAGCGCGAGGCCGTTCTCGGCGAGGCGGCTCTGGATGAACGCGTCGACGGAATTGGCGACTCGCCAGCTCTTCTGCGCCTTCGGGACCTCGGGCTTCTTCGGCGTCTCGAAGGCCCAGTGACCGCTCCAGTCGGCGCCTTCGTCGATCCAGCGACGGATGAGCTCGATCTCTTTCTTCGTCAGCTTCTTGCCCGAGTCGGGCGGGGGCATGAGATCGTCTTCGTCGTCTGTCGCGATGCGAGCGAAGATCTCGCTCTCGGTGCTCTTGCCCGCAACGATGCCCGTCTCTCCGGAGCGCAGCTCGGCGAAGACCGAGTCCTTCTCGTCGAGA
>CAYZGY010001054.1:0-2768 GCA_964478085.1 uncultured Planctomycetia bacterium | reverse complement strand
CGACGAGTTCAACAGGCCGGCGTCCGAGCCCGGATTCCGAGTCTACGTTCTCAAGGACGGCATCGAGAAACAGGAGGACGAAGACGAGGGCGAGGAGGACAAGAAGGGCAAGAAGGGCATGCAGGTTCACTCGACGGATCTCAAGCGCTTCGATCCCGTGAGTAAGAATCCGATCGACGGTCGCAAGGTGCAGTACAACACGTACGTGCCTGCGAAGATCGCCGCCAAGAACGCCTACAACAGTGGGGACAAGTTTCTCGTTCCGCTCGAGCTTTCCGACGTCGCGCGGGGCGTGATCTCTCGCAAGGCTCTCTTCTGGCACGGCGGAACGATGATCGTCTGCCTTTTCGGAATCGTTCTCGGCTTGACGCTCGGTCGAAAGGGACCGCCCCCGGAGACGATCCTCGAAGAGGGGCTCTCGAGCGAGCAGATTATCGAGAAGATCGCCGAGCTCGATCGACGCTACGAAGGTGGGGAGATCCGCAAGGAGGAGTACGAACGATTCCGCGAGAGTCTCGTCGCAGTCGCCGCCGATGAGGTCGGTGGGGCGGCCGGGAATGTGGCCAGCGAGGCTGGGGCGCCGCCACCGCTGGCGAGCGAAGACGTGATCCCGAGCGTGCTGGTTTCGGATCGAGCCAAGGACCTTCTCACGAAGATCGAGGATCTCGACGCTCGCGAAGACCTCTCCGCAGAAGAGATCCAGCAGCGAGCTCACCTTCTCGAGGCGCTATTCAAGACGGTCCGAAAAGACGCGGAAGGTAAGTCTCTCGGCGTCGTCTAAGCCAGATGGAATCCGATCAGGCCTCATCCTCATCCTCGAACCTCGCGACCGAAGCCGCGATCTCGCTCCGCGCGATTCGCAAGCGCTTCGGGTATCGCGATGTCTTGGCGGGGATCCGTCTCGATATCGAGGCCGGGGAGTGTCTCGCAATCTTTGGTCACAACGGCGCCGGCAAGTCGACGCTGATGCGCATCATCGCGACGCAGTGGAAACCGTCGGCAGGCGAGGGCTGCGTCTTCGGGCATGACCTCGTCCAGGAGACGAGCGCGATTCGCGGCAAGATCGGCGTCGTGATGCATCAGAGCTTCCTGCGTCAAGAGCTGACGCTCGAGGAGAACCTCTCGTTCTTCGGCTCGCTCTACGGCATTCAGCAAAGTGCCGAGTCGCTCCAGTCGCGCTCGGAGCACTTCGGGCTCGGACATCGATTGCAGGACCCCGTCTCGACGTTCTCGCAGGGTATGATCAAGCGCGCGAACCTGATTCGTAGCCGCTTGCACGATCCGAGGCTCTGGATTCTCGACGAGCCGTTCAGCGGACTCGACCCGCAAGGACAGGACATCCTGCGTGAGGCGATCGGAGACTTCCGCGCGGGCGGGGGGACGGTTCTCCTCGTGACGCACCGTCTCGAGATCGGCGAGGAGCTCGCGGATCGGATCATCACGCTCGAAGATGGCAAGCTCGTCAGCGATCGGAGAGCGATCGACCGGAGAGCGGGGGAGGCTGCCTCATGAGATCGGGCTGGCGCCTCTTCGTGATGTTCATCAAGTGGGACCTCGTGCGCGAGCTGCGACGCAAGGAAGTCGTCATCAACATGACGCTCTTCTCGGCGCTGATTCTCTTCATCGCGCAGATCGGTCTCGGGCAGCACATGGAGGACGACCTCAAGGTCCCCGTCAATCATGTCGCCCCCGTGATGTTCTGGATCGCGATCGTGTTCACGGGGACGGTCGGCCTGAGCCAGTCCTTCGCCGCCGAGCGCGAGGGCGCGCGGATCGCCGGACTGCAGCTCGCGCCGATCGATCTCGGCGTGTTCTACCTCGCGAAGGTCGTCTCGACGTGGCTCTACGTCATGATCATGTCGACCGTGCTGATCGCGGTTTACGTGCTCTTCTTCAATTTCGAGGATTACGCGGCGCTGCCGTCGATTCTGCTCGTCGCGGCGGTTTTCACGCTCGGCTATATCGGCGCGGGAGTCGCCCTCTCGTCGATGACGACCACCCTGCGCGGCGGAGGCGAGATCGTCTTGCGAATCCTCCTCGTGCCGCTCATGATGCCCTCGATCTTCCTGACGCTCGACGTCTCGGAGTCGATCTTCGGCGTCGAGATCGCCAACGGCGGGCTCGGCCTTCCGACGAGCGTCCCCGTTTACTGCGCCGTCGTCGGATCGATCGACGTGATCTACATCCTGACGGGTTTCCTGGTGTTTCCGAAAATCCTCGAGGACTGAATTTTCTCACGGGAGATCGACGTTTTCGTCGAAATCTCTCTATAGAACGCCATGAAATCCAAATCACTCGCCATTCACTACACGATCGGTTGGCTCTGCGTGATCGGCACGCTCGCCATGGTCGGATTCTGGGTGCCGCCCGAAGAGAAGGAGCTCGGCAACAGCTACCTGATCTTCTTCTGGCACTTTCCTTCGGCTATCAACTGCATGAACATCTTCATGATCGCCGGTGTCAACTGCGCTCTCTACCTGTGGAAGGGGCGTAAGTCGTCGTCTGACCTTTGGACGGTCGCCGCGATCGAGGTCGGGCTGCTCGCGTGCTCGGTCACACTCGTGACCGGGTTTATCTGGGCACGTGCTGCCTGGGGCGAGTGGGGCACGTGGATGTTCGCCGATCCGCGACTCCTGAGTGTCTACATCATGTGGTTCACGTACGCCGCCTATCTCGCGTTTCGCGGGAGCATCGATGATCCGCGCAAGCGGCAGATCTTCTGCGCCGCGTTCGGGCTCATCGCGACGATCAACGTGCCGATCGTCTAC
>CAYZGY010001053.1:0-2769 GCA_964478085.1 uncultured Planctomycetia bacterium | reverse complement strand
TCCACCTCGACTGGGCAGAGGTCGGCGGCATGAGGTCTCTGGCTCTAAGTCGAGCCGACGAGAGTGTTTGCGACACCCGAAGGGCGACACGCGCAGCACCTGACGGACGGGGATACACCCGCCGAAAGAGTTCCGAAAGTCGGCTCCATCGGGATCCCGTGCACTTTAGAGTGCAGATAACCCAGCCATTGTAAGGGGTGGGGGTGGGGTGTCAACCTCGATACCACAAGGGGTTGTGGCGATCGGGCGCACCTCGCGTCGCGTTGACAGACCCCTCGGCGCACCTACAATGGGCGCCATGTCCGACCTGCCCGAAAACGTTCAAAATCACGTCGCGACGCTCGAAGAGTTCTTCGAGCGTGAGAACTCCCGCAAGTCCTACGCCTTCCTTACGGATGGCGTAAACTACCAATTCTCGACGGGCGGGAAGCGCTTGCGCCCGGCCCTCTGCCTGATGGCCTGCGATGCGCTCGGGGGCGACCCGAAGTCCTCCCTACCCTTCGCCATGGCGACGGAGATCCTGCACAACTTCCTCCTCATCCACGACGACATCGAGGACGGGGACACGATGCGGCGGGACATGAAGACCCTCTGGGCCGAGATCGGCATCCCGAACGCGCTCAACGTCGCCGACTTCATGATCAGCCGGGCCTACCGACTGATCCTCGAGGCGCCGCTCGAAGGCGACACGAACTTGCGGCTCGCGCGGCAGTTCTCGTTCACGCTGCAGAAGACGGTCGAGGGCCAGGCCCTCGACATCAACCTGCGCGGCAACGCCGACGTCGGGCTCGAGACGTACCAGAAGATCGTCACGCACAAGACCGCGTACTACCTCGCTCTGCCGTGGGTCGGCGGGGCAATCGTCGCGGGCGCGGCCGACGATCAGCTCGAGCCCCTCTGGGAGCTCGGGCGCCTTCTGGGTCCCGCGTTCCAGATTCGCGACGATCTGATCGATCTGACCGAGGGGAAGGGGCGCGGCGGCGAGGTCGGCTGCGACATTCGCGAGGGCAAGCCGAGCATCTGCTTCGCGCACGTGCTCGACAAGAACGTCGGAACCGACGAAGAGCGGGCTCGTCTGCTCGAGGTCATCCGCGCCGATCGAGAGGAGACCGGCGAAGATGACATCGCCTGGGTCATCGACTTCTACACGCGCGAAGGCGTCATCGACTACGCGCAGAAGGAGGCCGAGGGCCTCGCGGCGAAGTGTCAGGACGTCGTCTCGGAGCTTCCCTTCGGCGACGACGGCAAGGCGGGCTTCCGCGAGATGATCGACTTTATCGTGAAGAGGAAGTTCTGAGCCCCCAGCGTCGGCTGAGGGTACGAAGAAGAGAACGCTGAAGAAGTGGAGAGAGAGGAATGACGGAAGCTGCACGCCGTCGCGTCGCGGTCGTCATGGGGGGGGTCTGCGGCGAGCGTGAAGTCTCGCTCGTGACCGGCGCTTGCGTCGTTCGACACCTCCTCCCGCGATTCGCGGTCAAGCCCGTCGCGATTCACGCCGATGGGACTTGGGAAGCTCCAGCGGGCTTCATCGGTGAGGGGATCGACGAGGACTCGACGAGCTGGTTTCGGGGCGAGGGCCTCCACGCGCTCGGCGCACTCTCGCGACTCAAGGACGAGCTCGTCGACGTCGTCTTCAACGGTCTCCACGGCCCCGGCGGCGAGGACGGCACGATTCAAGGGCTCTTGCGCTGGGCCGGTTTCCCGTTTACGGGTCCTGACGTCTCCTCGGCTGCGGTGACGATGGACAAGCGTCTGACGAAGCTCGTCCTCGAAGCGGACGGAATCGCGACACCGCCCGGCGTCGACTTCCCCGCGCTGGCTTCTATCGGGACGGGTGAGAGCGCGTTCGAGTGGGACACGCTCGCGACCTGCGCCGGCGAAACGACGCCGCTGCCGTGGATCGTCAAACCGAACTGTCTCGGGTCGTCAGTAGGAATCGAGGTCTTCGATTCGATCGAGGCGTTCACCGCTCGCGCCGAAGTTGTCGGCGACACGCTCTGGCGCGTGAGGCCCGCGGTGCCGGGCTCGGGATTCATTTGCGAGCAACGACTCGAGGGACGCGAGCTCACCTGCGGCGTCCTCGAAACCGAGGACGGGAAACCGTCACGGGCACTTCCCCCCATCGAGATTCGACCGAAGACGAGCGACTTCTTCGACTATCACGCGAAGTACACGCCCGGCGCGACCGAGGAGATCTGTCCCGCACCGCTGAACGAAGAGGAGACCGCGGCCGTTCAGTCGGTCGCGCTCCGCGTCCACGTGCTTTTCGAGTGCGCGCCGCTCTCGCGCACGGACATGTTCCTCCACGACGACGGCAGCCTCACCGTGCTCGAGGTCAACACGCTTCCCGGGATGACCGATACCTCGTTGATTCCGCAGTCGGCGCAAGCGGACGGCATCGAGCTCGAGGAGCTCTTCGCCGGCCTCGTCGCGCACGCCTTGCGTCGCGAGGAGACGAGGGATAGCGTGGGCAGTTTGTGATTCCGCCTTGCGACAGCCAGATAGGCGCTCACTGAGCACCGGGAAACTTCCGTGAAGTCGATCCGTATTCGAGGAGCACAAGAGCACAACCTCCGCGGTGTGTCGCTCGATCTGCCACGCGACCGACTCGTCGTCTTCAGCGGCGTCAGCGGATCGGGGAAGTCGAGTCTCGTCTTCGACACGCTCTACAAGGAGGGGCGTCGCCGTTTCCTCGAGTCTCTGTCTTCGTACGCGAGACGATTTCTCGTCGGTTTCGAGAAGCCGCGCGTCGACAGCATCGAGGGGCTG
>CAYZGY010001052.1:1915-2770 GCA_964478085.1 uncultured Planctomycetia bacterium | reverse complement strand
GGGAGCCTGCGGGCATGGCTCCGAAGCTCTCGCGCACACCCGTGATGTCGTCGATTGCGTCGAGGAGAACCTCGGCCCGCAGGCGTGTTCGATAGTGCCGCGAATAATTTCGCGTATCGGCCACGTTGCGCTTCGAGGGACGGGACTCGAGCGAGTAGACGTGGGAAGTCAGGATCACTCGGAGCAGCTTCTTGAGATCGTAACCGTCCTCGCGGAAGCGCGCCGCGAGCGCCTCGAGCAGCGCGGGGTTCGTCGGCGGGTTGCTCTCGCGAAGATCGTCGACCGGCTCGACGAGGCCACGCCCCATGACGTCGGCCCAGACGCGGTTCGCCATGACGCGTGGGAAGAACGGGTTGGCATCGGCCGTCAGCCACTCGGCGAGAGCGTCGCGCAAGTCGGCGCGTCCCTCCGTGCTCGGCGCTTTTCCGAAGAGCGGCTTCGGCGGCAGGCGGGCTCCCGTTCGCGGGTGAGTCACCGAGCCGCCCGCCTTCGCGAAGACGAACTCCTCGCTTCCGGAGATCGGGGGCGAGAGTCCCGTTCCCTTGCGGCCGACGTCGGCGAAGTACGCCGCGAGGGAGTAGTAGTCGGTCTGGCTCCAGACCTCGAAGGGGTGCTGGTGACACTTCGCGCACTCGAGGCGGATGCCGAGGAAGAGCTGGCTGAACATCGTGACGAGCTCGTCGGGCGATCGTCGATCGCGGAAGACGGTCGTCGCGCCGTAGCGGAACGTGCTGCCCTTCGCCGTGACGAGCTCGCGGACGAAGCGGTCGTACGGCCACGTCTCGCGAAAGCTCTGGCGTATCCACGAGTCGAGACTGCGGACCGCCTTGATGCCGACGCGATAAGGGTTCGGTC
>CAYZGY010001052.1:0-1905 GCA_964478085.1 uncultured Planctomycetia bacterium | reverse complement strand
ACTTGTTCGCCCAGTGGTCGACGAACTCGGGCCGTTCGAGGAGGCGATCGACGAGCCGCTCGCGTTTGTCGGGACGATCATCCTTTGCGAATGCGCGGACCTCGTCAGGAGTCGGCAGGCGACCGATGACGTCGATGTGCGCACGTCGCAGGAAGGTGAGGTCGTCGCATCGAGCGGAAGGCTCAATGCCGAGGAGCTCGAGCTTCTTCCAGACGAACTCGTCGATGAAGCTCTGCCGCGGCAGCTTCGCGAAGACGCTCGAGTCGACCTCGCCCGGAAGAGGGATCGAGATGCGCGCGGTCGCGAAGCGACCATGGTAGCGCGCCATGATCGCCGCCTCGCCCGGAAGGGGACCCGTCTCGACGAGACCGTGCTCGTCGACCTTGGCGATCGGGCTTTCGTTCGATTGGAACGCGGCGAGATGCGTGACGTCCTCCTCCGAGCCGTCGGAGAGCCTCGCCGTGACGATGAGCTGCTGTCGCGTGCCGGGCCGCATCACCCGCGTTATCGGCGTCACGCGGATGGACTCGACGGTCGGCGCGGCAGTCGGCGCCCGTGCAGTTCCCGATCGAATCCATCGCTCGAGCGTTCCGTAGAGCGCGGAGTCGCGCTCGAATCGCTTGCCGCCGCCGTGCGGGATCTGCGCCGTCGCTTTGAGGAGGAGCAGGCTGCGATCGGGCGACGCCGGGAAGAGTCGTCGTCCGCGAGAGTCGCGCACGACGGCGTCGTAGTCGAACTGGTCGTCGAAGCCAAAGAGCGAGAGCTGAAAACCGCCTTGCCCACGCTGCTTGCCGTGGCAGGGGCCGGAGTTGCAGCCCCCGCGCGTGAGGACGGGCTGCACCGTCTGCTCGAACGTCTCGGGGAGGTACCGATCGCCTCGATCGACCTTCACGCGTACGCGTGACTCGGAGTCTTCGACCTGGACGACGATCTCGGTCGCTCCCGCACGGGCGGGCCGGACGATTCCCTTCGCGTCGACGACCGCGACCGACTCGTCGAGCGAGCGGAAACGCGCGCGGTGGGTCACGTCTTCGAACCTTGCCGAGTCGTTCGGTGCCGAAACGATCAGCTGCTGGCGCGCCGCTGTCCCGACGAGAGTCAACTCGGCAGGCTCGACGATGAGCCGAGGCCGCTCGCCAGCGAAAAGCGAGCCGGCGCTCAGGGCGAAGAGGATGAGGGCACGAAGCGCACGCGACATGCGTCCAGTTTAGCGCCGAGTGCCGCGACCCGACAACGGCGGATCAGCCCTGCTCCGGAGTTTCGGGCGGGTCCTGAAAGTCTCTCGCTTCGGGTGCAGAGATGGCGAGATCCAACAACTGCCAAAATGCACGGCAATGGCGCAGGATCAGGAGCGGCAGCGCGGCGCCAATCAGGACGATGTACGGGAGTTGCTGCGCGACCGTCATCCCGAAGGCGAGATCACAGACGAAGTGGAGCGTGAAAAGGACGACGCCCGTGATCGCGTAATTGAAGTAGACCGAGCCGAGAAAATACCCGCGCTCACGCTCGTAGCGAAAACCGCAGTGCTCGCAGAGCCTGCGCCTGTGGACGAGTCCTCGGAAGGGCTTGCCCTCTCCGCAGACGGGGCAGCGGCAGCGGATCGCACGTTCGAAGCGCTGACGCGCAGTCGGCGTCGGAGGGATCTTGATCGCATTTACCGCTTCGGCACGTTCCATCCGTATTCGAGCCTCTCCTCTTCCATTCACTCGAGACTCGCGGCGGGTCGCCGCGACCTGTCGTTCTCGCGGCGCCCGTCAGTCCTCGATTTTCATGTCGCGATCGATCGGATCGTCTTCCGGCTCGCGATCGGCTGCCCCCGCTCGACACCTCCATCGCTCGAGAGATCGACCGAGAGCGTCAGCATCGTCGTGTGCGGAGAGAACGCGCTGTTGTGCCCGAAGAGCA
>CAYZGY010001051.1:0-2774 GCA_964478085.1 uncultured Planctomycetia bacterium | reverse complement strand
GTCTTTGCGGCGGGTCTTTGCGGCGGGTCTTTGCGGCGGGTCTTTGCGGCGGGTCTTTGCGGCGGGTCGCCGCGACGGAGACGTCATCTCGAAGTCGGGCGACGAGCGACGCACGACTCTCGATCGGCGGAGCCACCCTATTCGATCGCCACGTACCGCCCACCGTGATCCTTCGACAGCTTCTGCAGGAAATCTTCCTTCGCGCCCCGGAAGCCGAGTGTGAAGATTCTCACGCCACGAAGGAAGTTCAGCTTCTCCATACGCTCGTGGATCTCTGAAATGATCTCGAGCGCGTCTTCCGGTAGTCCACGACCGCTCTGACCGATGTGCGTCGGGGCGCCGTCCGTAACGAGGTAGATCGTGTCGATGTTGAGGTCCGCGAAGGCTTCCTCGAGCGCCATGTCGGTCACCGTGATGCCCTCGGCACGGAGATCCTCGACGAACTGCGTCGCCTTCTTCTTGTTCGAGCTCGACGAAGGAACGAGCTTCTTCTCCCACGGGTGGACGTCGCTCGAGTACGCGATGAGGTTGAAGCGAACGTCGGCCGGCAGCGCGCGGACGACGCGTGCGAGCTCCTTCTTCGCGCGCGAGATGCGACGACGCTCTTCCGGCGGCTTCGGCGGGCCCTTCGGCCTGTCGCGACCGACGACCGTCTTGCCGCGTCGTCCGGACTTCGACGGATCGGTCTTCCCGGGATCGGTCGAGAGCATGCTGCCCGAGACGTCGAGAATGAAGACGATGTTCTTTCCCGTGATCGCAGCCCCGAAGAGCGTCAAAGCCGTTTTCCCACGGCCTTGGCTCCGACGGGGATTGAAGAAGTCCTTACGGTTTTTGCGGACCTTGACGTAGTTCTGCCAATCGATCGCCGACGGCAAGTCGACCTTGAGAATCTGCGTCATCGTCGACTGAAAGCTCAGCAGAGTGCGGCTCCAATCCGGATCTCGCTTCTTGCCCTTGCCGTACTTCTCCTCGAGCTCGACGTATCGCGCGACGAGATCCTCGACGACCGAGACCTTTTTCGTGTTGCGCAAGTAGCGCAAGCTGCGACGGATGACCTGCGGCTCCTTGTCGGCGAGGGCGACGAGGCAGGCCTCTTGAATGTCGAGCCCGTCGTGAAACGCCGCGGCGTCGAGAAGGAGCAAGCGACCGTGCCAGTCGCCGCGCTTCGACTTGCGGATCTTGAGGAGCTCCTTCATCGCGCTCTTGCTCGTCAGGCCCTTGAGCGCCTGGGCCGCGCGTCGATGGAGCTCGTAGAAGTCATCGTAGGCGTCGTCCATGCTGAGAAGCCCCTTGGCGAGCTTCGCGTACTGGTCGACCGCGAGCTTGGCCGCGCGGCGATCGTCCTCCTCGACGACGGTCTCGAGAGCGTCGAGGAACTCGCCCACGTCCTTCGCACGAGCGGCCTTGGCGAGGTTGCTCGCGGCCTCGCGGAACTCGCGACTCTGTGCAGAGAGAGTCCCGAGAGGCAGACAAAGGGCTAAAACGACGAGACCGAGAGAGGTTGTCGAGAGGGTGTTCATACCCCCCATTCTGCCGCACGACCGCGCGGCACGAAACCTTCTCTTCGAGAGCCCGCCGCCCGGCTTGACGAGTTTACCAGCGACTCGCGCTCGTGCCCTTGAGGTTCGCGGGAGCGGGGTCGGCCTCGACGACCTCTTTCGCGAGCGCGCGCAGCACATCAACCGAGCTACGCCCCGTGCCGACGATCGCGTTGACCTGGCTCGCCTCGCTGCTCGCGCCGAGCTCCTCGAGCTTTCCCGCGAGGTTGGCGACGATGTCGAGGTGGCGCTCCATGTTCTCGGCGACGGGCTCGAGCAGGTAGATCGGGCGGAGGAAGTTGTATGTCGTGTACTGCAGCGGCCAATGCGTGTGACGCGCGAGTCGGCGATTCTCCCCGAGAATCGCCTCGAGCGACTTGAGCGCCAGATCGCTCTCGCGGTAGACGTCCTCGAGCTTCGAGAGCGCATCGGGATCCCGCCCAGAAACGGTGGGCGCCCTCGAAACCTCGACGACGTATCGAAGAAGCGTACCGGACTCTCGCTCGAAGATGTCGACGAGGTGATCTACGACGGCTTGCGCGTTCGTGCTCATGGGTCTGGTACGCTTGAGTTCGAAAACCCTGCTGGTTGGGGTGAATCGATCGAGTGGTGTCCTGTGACACAGTGCTCGGTCGAGAGGGGGCTTCGCCAAAGTCCCCTAAAGGAGAATCAGTGAGAGAACGCGAGCTGACTCGTCAGCTCAGCAATGGGCTCGGCGAGGAAGAAGAGGAAGAAGGTCAGGACGACCATTCCCGCGACGACCGCGGTGCCGAGCGCCGGCGCCGAGATCTGTGCAGTTTCCTCACTCTCGACGAGGTACATCTCACGAGCGATCTTGAGGTAGTAGTACGCGGAGATCGCCGTGTTGATCGCGGCGAAGACCGCGAGCGCGTAGTACCACGCCACGAGCGGATCCGGGAGCGTGCCGCTACCGGCCGTGTTGAGCACACCCATGAAGAGGTGGAACTTGCCCGTGAACCCAGCCGTCGGAGGAACGCCGATGAGCGAGAAGAGGAAGACGACCATCGCCGCCGCGAGGAACGGAGCGCGCTTGCCGAGCCCTCGATAGGCGCCGAGCTCGACGCTGCCGAGCTTGTTCTCGATCAGGATGATGACGCCGAAGGCTCCGAAGTTCATCGCGAGGTACGCGAGGAGGTAGTAGCCGACCGCCTGCTGACCGCTGACTTCCGTCGCGTGCAGGATCGGGATCGCCATCATCATGTAGCCCGCGAGCGC
>CAYZGY010001050.1:0-2777 GCA_964478085.1 uncultured Planctomycetia bacterium | reverse complement strand
GCACGGGTGGTGTCGGCGCGGAGATCGCCGCGATTCTCGCGGAGGAGGCCTTCGAGCTTCTCGATGCCCCACTCGTACGTGTTACCGCGCCCGACACGCCGGTGCCGTACAGCCCGCCGCTCGAGAAGGCCTTCCGCCCGAACAGCGAGAGCATCCGCGAAGCAGTATTGCGCTCGGCGGCCTACTAATAGATTCGCACCCGATCACGAATCTGCGGCTCCCCCCATGGGCAGGAGCTCGATCAACTTCTGCGAGGCGAGCAGCTGCACTTGAATGCTACCGCTCGTCTGCAGGCGCCGAAGCGCCGCGACGCCCGGGTCGCCCATCTTCGCGAGGGCATCGACGGTGGCGCTGCCGAGGTACTCGTCGTCGATCTTCTCGATCACGGGAATCGCATCTTTCGCCTCGGGACCGATCGCCCCGAGAATCTCGAGCACCTGCAAGCGCACGAAGAGACGCTCGCTGCGGAACGCTTCGAGCAAGTCGCGAACGGCAAACCACCCCATCTCGGCGAGGAGCTCGCGCTCGACGCCGGTCTGCGCTCCTTCACGCGTCAGGATCGGCTCCAGCAAAACCCGCACGGCCTCGCGCGACTCGAGCTCGACGAGCTTGCGCGCAGCTGCTGAGCGAACCTCGCGATCCGAATCGTCTAGCCGACCGATGTACCAGCGCTCGATGATCCGCTCTCCGGCGACCAGCCACAACACGACTCCCGCTGCGGCGAGGACGATGAAAGAGACGATCGCAACCCGACGACCTCTCACGATCGCAACTCCAGCGCGCCCCAGTAAGCCTCGCCGCCCTGACCGCTCTCGAGGTGCTGCTCGACGATGACCCAGACGCGGGAGTTGGGCGTGCCCTTCACGTCGACGTCGAAGGTCTTCCAGCCGGGAGGCGTCGTCTTCTCGTCGACGACTGCCTCGAAGATCTGCTCGCCACCGCTTCGCACGCGGAGCGTGAACCGGTCCCGGTCGCCTCGCCCGATCTCGAGTCGCAACTTCGCGGATCCGCTCTCTGTCAGCTGGACCGAGCGTGCGAGACGCAGCGGCTCGTTGCTCCTCGCACGCGTGAGGAGCAACCGTTTCCGCCCGCGCCATTCGTCGACGAGCCCACCGGCTCCGTGCTGAGGCGAGGTGACGACGCTCCAGCTCGGGAAAACGATCGAGGTCGCGCGCCCCAGGACCGTGTCGCTCCTCCTCGCCCAAGGTGCGATCGACTCGCTCTCGGAGAGACCGCGACGATCGGCTTCCCGCTCGCGTTCGAGGGTCAGGAGCGTTCGATCGTGATGTCCGCGTCGTCCGACGACGACGCCGAGGCGCTCGGGATCGACGACGACCGGGCCGATCGCGAGGTCCTGTTGGCGCAGCGCCGGGCCCGGCTCGAGCGAAGATCGTCCGAGTGGCTTTCCGGTGCGCGGGTCGAGCCAGTGCATCGCGATCGAGCGTCGGCGGCCGTTCGATTCGAGACTGACGGTCGAAAGCGCGAGGATCTCGGCCGGCACGCCGCCGACGTGCACCTCGCCGAGCCCGTCGATGGCGCGCGACCAAAGCAGATCGCCACTGGTGACGTCGAGCGCGACGATGTCGGCCTTTGTCGTCGCGATCAGCGAGCTTGACGCGAGCCCGACGAGCCGATCGATCGTCGGGAAGAACTCGCGCCAAAGGAGCCTCCCCGTCTCGAGGTGGAGGCACTCGATCGCGGGAACGCCCGGCTGAGTCACAAAGACACGTCCATCGCTGACGACCGGTGCCCCTCCCGTCCGCGCTTCGATCTTGCCGTTCCTTCGAGGTGGAACCCAAGGCTGGCGGCGCACCCAGTGAAGTCGACCGCGCGCCCCGACGCAAAGAACGCTCCCCCCGGCCGCGACGATCAGACGATCCAGGTAACGGGTCACACGACAAGGAATCTGCTGCGACCCCGCGTCGCGAAATCGCGTCAGGGGATGGTGACGAATCACCTCGCCCGTCTCGGGGTCGAACGCTGTCAATCGCAAACGCACGACGTATTCCTGCTCGATCTCGGCCGTGACGGCGACGACCTCGTCCTCGACCCAGATCGGATCGGACGCGACATGGTGATAGCCTTCGGCGAACCACTTCACGGAGCCCGTCTCGAGATCGAGGCACTGGAGCTGCGGTCCGTCCTTCTTGAGGAGTCTCGCGAACACGCGGTCACGCACGACAAGAGGCTTCATCGCGACGAGAGGCCAACGATTCATCGCGCCCTGTGCGCCGACGCCGTTCTGAGCCCATCTCCGCTTCTGAGTCGCGACCTCGTGAACGCTGACGGCGTTGCGCTCGCCGACGACCGCCAAGGAACCATGCAGAGTCACGCCGACTTGCCGCGAGATCCAATCGAAGCGCGGATCGTCGAGCCCGTTCGGACGCGATGCGTTCCGCATCTGGAACTTCGCAGCCTCGCGTGCGTCGTAACGGCCTGCACGCATCTCCGGCTCGTTGCTCGGTCGCGTCGGAAAGAGTCCCGGGATGCGAGCCTGCGAACGCTCCTCGCGTACCGCCTGAACGAGCGCCTCGAAATCCTGCGCCGAGTACGTCACTCCGTTCAGCTCGACGCTCTCGTTGACCGTCGAGCCGACCTCGCGACCCTCGAGTGCACCGACGAGCCACATACGGGCCTCGATCTCGGCACGGTCGGCCGGCCCGACGAACTCGAGGGCCTGGAGGTAGCTCGCGACCGCGCGAGAGAGTCGCCCGCCCGACAACGCACGATCGCCGAGCCAGACGTGCGCGTCGACCGCGGCTCCCGTTCCGTAGAAC
>CAYZGY010001049.1:0-2778 GCA_964478085.1 uncultured Planctomycetia bacterium | reverse complement strand
ATTGACGAATGTCCACGGTGAGATCATCGACCAGATCATCTCCTGACGAAAAGCACGCTCGATTCCCGAAAGCGCTCGAAGCTCCTGGGGCGACCACGGTCAGGACAAAGCTATTCGGCGTCGAGTCGAACGATCGCCTCGAGAGCGACCTCCAAAGCCTGGCGCTCGCAAGCCGCGTACTCGACCGGATCGAGAGACCGACCGTCCGGAATCACATCGGCTGTCGCAAGCACGCAACCCCAGTCGACCCCCATCGAAGCTGCGATCGGACCGATCGTCGCAGACTCCATCTCCGTGGCGACACAGGCGAGACGGCGGAGAATATCGGCGAACACCGTGTTCTGTTCCGCGTAGAGCGAGTCCTTGCTGAAGACGCCGCCGATCTCGAAACCGCCGCCGCCGATTTGATCAGTCGCAGCATCGATGAGCGCGTCCAGGACCGCTTTCGAGCACTCCACGATCGGTGGTTCCAGACCACCGCTGGGCTCGGCGAGCACGCCACGCCGTCGCTGCTCGATCGCACCCGACCAGCCCGTCGCGAAGCTCCCTACGCAGACTCCGGGAACTCCCGCCGAGAGTCGCAGCGTCCCGCAAGACCCCAGCCTCAGAATCGCTCGTGCCCCGTCAGGATGAAAGCTCTCGTGGAGCACTTCACGAAGGATGATCTCGGTCGGTGGTCCCCCCATTTGGGTCTCGACAATCATCACGGGGACTCCCCGAGTTCGGCCCACCCCGAGCTCGACGCGTCCGGCGGCAAAATCGCCGCGCCGCTCGCGACACCAAGAGGAGACGTCGAACGCTTCGTCTAGCTCTCCCAGGATACGGCGGGCGCGGCGACGATCACCGACGCAGACGACGAAGTGTGGCACTCCACCGAGCTCGGCGAGAAGGGGGACTTCCCGATGGTCACCACTCTCGAACAACCAGGGGAGACACGTATGCCGACCGATATACAAGCTGCATCCTCCGATCGCGGACTCGGCCGACGAACAAGTCGGCACCAGCCCGGATTTCACTCCGAAGCATGAGCGGTCACGGTGAGGATCGAGCGCGTACGAGGATGATCTTCAGCTTGGCCACCTTGTCGACCGTCTCCACCGAGCCCGCCCAGAAGTTGATACACCAGCCGTCCGAGGGACGCGCGGCAGACGTCGTCGAGCTCCAGTAGCCCGCAGGCTGGATCCCCGCACTCTGCTCCGCCGAAGGCCCGACGCGATCGTAGAGCACGAGGCTCGCGAGTTCGCGAACGTTGGGCAGTCGCCAATCGTCGTGCAGAACTCCTCCCCGCTCCTCCGCTTCGCCCGAATCTGTCGTCCACGTTCCGTCCCGCGTGAGAACGGCGCTCTCCGCCATGCGTAGCGCCTCTCCCCAGTCGAGCGATGGTGCCCCGGGCTGCACGATCTGCCACTGAAGCCCTGTGCACACATCGAGCAACGTGCCGTCTCCGAGGTCTTGCAGCCGCGTTCCATCCTGGCCAGCGCAGCCCCGACGGTAGAACCCGTCCTGCCCGGGAAACTCGCCCGAGGCACACGAAACGATGGCTCCCTCGGTGTCGAAGCACGAACTCTGTCCCGTTCCGACGAGCGAGTCGGTAGCGACGCGCGGACACTCGGTCGGTACCGGCGCCGGCCCGTTTCGAAAGAGCCAACTGAGAAGATACACCGCGTCGGAGAGATTTCGGGCACCGTCCCCGTTGACGTCACCGCTTTCGACGATCTCGGACCCGGAATCCAAAATGGGAGACTCGATGAACAGAGCGCGGAGTGACAACCAGAACAGGCAGATCGTCAGACAGGAGAAGACGATCGTCTGAATTCGCATCATCTCAGGATCTCTTTTAGAACCACGGACTCACGGACGAAGTTCTTTCATCCATCGTGAGGATCAGGAAACTCGATGCTGTGACCGAAGTCACACGGGTCGCTCCGAAGAGACCGAGCCGAACGAATCGGGTCATCGAGACTGAGCGACGGCCCAGAGGTGCGACATCGTCGCGATGTACATCACGCCGTCAGCGGCGACTGCCGTCGCGCTGATCGGAACTCCGAAATCGACACGCGCGAGGACCTTCTTTCGACGTTTGGCCTCGAGGATCCAGAAATCTCCGCGGCGACTTCCGATCCAGACCTTTCCGTCGGCGACGTACGGCGAAGCCCAGAAGTCGCCGCGACCGTCCTGCGTCCACAAGATCTCGCCGGTCGTCGCGTCGAGGCAGTAGATTCGCTTACGAGTGTCCGCGATGAAGACGAGCCCATCGAAGACCGCAGGAGTCGACATCACGTGGCGCTCGAGATCACATGTCCAAACATGGCCCGATTTCGTGAGGTCTCCGGGACCGGATACGTCGATGCACTTCAGCTTTGCCTCGAGTTTGCCCCACCAATAGTCTCCTCCCCCGGCGACGTAGAGTCGTCCGCCGTGAAACACCGGCATGCCGAAAATGTTGCTCGGCCCCGTCTTTCGATTCTGGTGAAACGCGTGCACGTCGGTCTTCGGGGCAAGCGGATCGAAGTCGAACTCGAACACCTTCTGGAGCGTAGCGATCTCTCCTCTCGCGGGTGCCTCTCGGAGCGGCTCGAACCCGTAGACGATCCCGTTCCCAGCGGCGAAGAAAACCCGGTCCTTGCCGCCGACCTTCGCCATCGAGGGCGCGGACCACGTCGCGTGAAAAATCGTCGGCGCGATGTCCTCCCGTTCGCGTGCGAGCAGACGACCACAGCGCTTGTCGAGAACGACAAGACTCGGGGCGTCCGGAGTGCGAATCTTCCGATGCGAGTT